>CAIJFT010000130.1 GCA_903820035.1 uncultured Opitutia bacterium | reverse complement strand
GCGTTTTACGACCGCCTCGTCGCGGCCGGCAAACCCAAGAAAGTCGCGCTCGTGGCCCTGATGCGCAAACTCATCGTCCTCCTCAACCACCTCCTGAAAAATCCTCAATTTAAGCTCGCCTGAAAGACCGTTGCTGACCCCTTCGGGGAGAAACCCGACGGGGACATCGCGCCCCCACCGGGAGGCTTAGTCAGCCGGGTGGGCGGTGCGGCGCTTGCCTGAGCGGCAACTTCCTCCTCTTGTCGCGCGTCTTGCGCGTCGGTTGCCGCCGACCCCGGCCCCATTCACCCATGCCCAACCCGTCTCCTTTCGTCGCCACCCGCCTGCCGCTGTCCCGGCGGCGCTTCCTGCGCGGCGCCGGCATCGCACTCTCGTTACCGTTTCTCGAGTCGATGCTGCCGACCTTCGCCCGCGCGGCGTCGACCTCGTCTCCCCTCGCCCCAACCGCCAAGCCGCGGCGGATGCTGGCCGTCTGCAACAACCTCGGGTTGCTGCCGGATTTGTTTTTCCCCAAGGGCGGCGTCCCGGACAACACCGCCTCCCCCTACCTCGGGTTGCTGCGCGAGCACCGGGGGGACTTCAGCGTCTTCAGCGGAGTCTCCCACCCCAACGTCGACGGCGGGCATCCGGCCGACATCTGTTTCCTCACCGCCGCCCCGCATCCGGGCAGCAGTTCGTTCCGCAACACCGTCTCGCTCGATCAATACATGGCGGAGCGCATCGGTACGCTGACCCGTTTCCCGTCGCTCACGCTCGGCGTCAACACCCGCACCCGCAGCCTCTCGTGGACCGGCACCGGAGTCGCGATCCCACCGGAGGACAAGGCGGCCGACGTGTTCAAACAACTCTTCCTGCAGGGCACGCCCGCCCAGATCGAGGCGCAAATCCAACGCCTGGACACCGGGCGCAGCATCCTCGACACGGTGGCGGGCCAGGCGCGCGAACTCGAACGAGGCATCACCGCCCGCGACCGCGACCGGCTGGATCAGTATTTCACCAGCGTGCGCGATCTCGAAAGCCGGCTGCAGGCCTCGCGCGGCTGGGAGCGCAAACCGAAGCCCGCGGTGAAGGCCCCGGTGCCGGTCGATCCCGCCAGCCCGGCCGCCTACATGGAAAAGGTGAAGGTCATGTACGACCTCGCGCGCCTCGCCTTCGAAACCGACTCCACCCGCGCCATCACCCTGATGCTCGACAGCGTCGCCACCCCGGTGCTCGAAATCCCCGACGCCCGCATCACCGACGGCTATCACAACCTCTCGCACCACGGAAAATCCGAGGACAAGCGCGGTCAGCTGAAGACCATCGACGAACTGCACATGAAGCTGCTCGCGCAGCTCATCGCCGACCTCAAGGCGGTGCGCGAAACCGAGGATACGCTCCTCGACCGCACGATGGTGTTGTACGGCTCGAATTTCGGCGACGCAAACCAGCACGTGTGCACCAACATGCCGACCATCCTCGCCGGCGGCGGTTTCAAGCACGGCCGGCACCTGGCGTTCGACCCCTCGCGCAATTACCCGCTGCCGAATCTCTTTGTCTCGATGCTGCAGCGGATGGGGCTCGAGGAAGACAAATTCGCCTCGTCGACCGGCACGATGCGCGGCCTGGAATTGGCATGAAACGCCCAGGCACCGGCCACGGCAGCGGCGGACGGATACGCGCGCTGCCACTCAGCCTGACGCTCGCCCTCGGCGCATTCCGCCTCGCGGCCGCGGAACCGGATCTGGCCGGCCGCGCGGACGCCCTGATCGAAACCTACTGCGCGAAGTGTCACAACGACATCGACCACGAGGCGGGCTTGGATCTCACCCGCCTGAAGCTCACTCCGGGCGATCCGGCGGCGTTTCAAACGTGGGTCAAGGTCCACGACCGGCTCGCCGACGGCGAGATGCCACCCAAGGAAAAAAAGCGCCCCGCAGCGGGTGAACTCACCGCCTTCGTCCGCAGCCTCAACGCCACGCTGGCCGGACACGAGCGCGCGACCGTCGTCCGCGAAGGCCGGGCGACGCAGCGCCGGCTGAACGGCTACGAATACGAAAACGCCCTGCGCGACCTCTTTCACGCCCCGTGGCTGCAGATCCGCGGGCAGTTTCCCGACGACGGCGAGGCCCACCGCTTCAACAAAATCGGCGACGCGCTCGACGTCTCCCACGTGCACCTCGCGCGCTACATGTCCGCGGCCGACTACGCGATCCGGCAGGTCCTGAGCGTGCAACTGGAGCGGCCGCCGACCACGACGACGCGTTATTACGCGCGCGACCAGCGGACGCTCACAACCAAGTTCACGCCGAACATCTTCAATTCGTCACCGGACCGCATGACGTATCCGGTCGTCGATACGACGGCGCAGCCCGACGTGCGGTTGTCCCGCGCCCCGGTGACGGTCGGCGCGGCCGATCCCGCGCTCCGCGACCGCGAGGCGGTGGGTTGGGTTTCGAGCAATTACGTCACGGGCTTCACCTACCGCTGGGACGGTTTCCGCGCGCCGGTGGCGGGCCGCTACCGGATCCGTTTCAACGGCTACACGCTCTGGGCGGCGCCCGGCGGCGTGCAGATGCGGTTTGCCGGCGAAAAGGACACCAAAGGCACGGCGCGTCCGCCCAACCCCACGGTACCGGACTACGACCGCGTTTCCGCCGGCCGGCGCGACGAGCCGATCACGGTCTACACGCGCAACGGGATCATGAACCGCCGCGTCGGCAGCTTTGACCTGACGCCGGAGCCCGCGGTTCACGACGTCGGCGAAATCTGGCTGCTGGCGAACGAAACGCTGGTGCCCGACGCCTCGCGTTTCTACCGCTCGCGGCCGAATAATTTCCGGAATCCGCTGATGACAGCCGAGGGTGTGCCCAGCGTGGCGTTCCGGTGGATGGAGGTCGAGGGGCCGCTTTACGACGAGGCCACGACCGCGGGCTACCGGCTGCTGTTCGGCGACCTGCCGCTCCGCCGGACCAAGCCGGGCGCGGGCCGCGTGACCGTGCCGGTGATTTTGGCGGGAGAACGGCGCGAGGGCGGCCGCAACGCCGGGCGCGCTGTCGCGCCGCTCGCCGATGTTCCCGTCGAGGTGGTGAGCACGCAGCCGCGCGCCGACGCCGAGCGCCTGCTCGCGGCCTTCCTTGCCCGGCTGTATCGGCGGCCCACGGACGCGAAGGATTCCGCCCGTTTCCTCGCGTTGTTCGACGACCGCATCAAGGCGGGGCTCGGCTTCACCGAAGCGATGGTCGCCTGCTACACCGCGGTGCTGGCCTCGCCCGGCTTTGTGTTTCTCGACGAGAAGCCCGGCGCGCTGGACGACGAGGCCCTCGCCACCCGGCTCGCGCTCTTTCTCTGGAACTCCGTGCCCGACGAGGCGCTGCGGGCCGTGGCGCGCCGCGGCGAATTGCGCCGGCCCGAAATCCTGCGCGCGCAGACCGAACGCCTGCTGGCCGATCCGAAGTCGCAGCGGTTCGTCGAGGCCTTCCTCGATTACTGGATCGATCTGCGGAAGATCGAGGACACGACCCCGTCGACCACCCTCTACAACGACTACTACCTCGACGATGCGTTGACCGAGGCGGCGCTGGGCGAGACGCAGCTCTTTTTCACCGACCTGCTGCAGCGCGATCTCCCGGCCCGCAACCTGATCGCCTCCGACTTCACCTACCTGAACGAGCGCCTCGCCACGCATTACGGCCTGAACGGGATCAACGGCGTCGCCCTGCGACGCGTTCCGCTGCCCGCCGACGGTGCGCGCGGCGGCCTGATGACGCAGGCGAGCGTCCTCAAGGTGACGGCGAACGGCACGACCACCTCGCCGGTCCTGCGGGGCAAATGGATCGTCGAACGGATCCTCGGCTACGACGTGCCGCCCCCGCCCGCCGCGGTGCCGGCGGTGGAGCCTGATATCCGCGGTGCGGTTACGATTCGCCAACAGCTGGACCGGCACCGCGCCGACACCGGTTGTGCGGCGTGTCACCGCAAGATCGATCCCGCCGGTTTCGCGCTGGAGAATTTCGATATTATGGGGGCGTGGCGCGACCGCTACCGCGCCTCGTCGCCGGATGTCCGGCCCGAAAAAGGTTTGGGCAAAAACGGCCAGCCGTTTGCGTTTCATTTCGGGCTGCCGGTCGACGCGGCGGGGGAACTGCCGGATGGCCGGGCCTTCGCCAACGTCCGCGACTTCAAGCAGCTCCTGCTGGGCAACGAGCGGGAGGTGGCGCGCAACCTGGTCAAGCAGCTGGCCGTTTACGCCACGGGTGCGCCGGTGCGTTTCAGCGACCGGGCCGAGATCGACGCGATCACGGAGCGGGCGAAGGCGGGCCAGTACGGCGTGCGCCGCCTCGTGCACGAGCTCGTGCAGAGCGCGTTGTTCCGCGAGAAGTGACCGGAGGCGTAGCCCTGCGCGTGAGCGCAGGGACTCCCCTGCGGAATGAAAACTCCCTGCGCGCACGCGCAGCGCGACAAGGTGGCCGTTGGATGATTTTCCCAACGAGGGGTGGCACGCGAAGCCGCGGAGGGCGCGGGGCCAGAGCAGAGGCCTTCCTCCGCGGCCTCCGCGCCTCCGCGTGAACCCTTAAAACGTTCCGCCCGACCAAGCACCGCCGCCGATGCGATCCGACGTCGGCGCGACCGAATCAAACGGCCTGGTGCGGCCGATTCGGTGGGGCCGAAGGACTTCCTCCCTGCGCGCACGCGCAGGGCTACAAGGTGGCCGTTG
>CAIJFT010000129.1 GCA_903820035.1 uncultured Opitutia bacterium | reverse complement strand
GCTCACGAGCGCGGTGCCGAGTTTGATCTTTAACACACCAGCGTTCACGTGGCTAAGCCACTCGGGCTTGTCGGCCTTGCCGTCGAGATCGAGCCGGGAGACGAAGGTTTCGTACCCGCCGATCACGACCATGATAACCAGATTGGCGACCCTCACCACGTCGATCAGGCCGAGGACGCCGATCATGATCTTAGTGCTGATGGCCTCGACGTCGCCGGGTCCGAAGAACGTGTGCACCAGGTGCCGCAGTTCACGTATGAACTGGCAGACATCGACGATCTGGGCGATGATCAGGCCGGCGTCGAGCGGGGCCTGCCGCCAGCGGCTCGCGAAGATGGAGGCCTCCAGGCCGACTCGATGAAAGACGGCTTGGAGGCTTGGTCGGGCGACTCGGGTGATGGGAAGACATGGGGAAGTGAAGCGGCGGAAAAAAGGCGAAGGCGGGTGTCCGCCAAGCGCGGAGAGTTCCGGCAAATGCCGCTGCCACCAGACACCAATCGGGTGGACGGGAAGGAGCGGGGATGCCCTCTCTCCGTCCTCCCGGTTCAAAGTCTCGGAGAGCTCAGACCAGCCGCCGCAGCGCGCGGGCCTCCGCCAGCACTTCGCGGGCGGCGGCGAGCGCGGCAGAGGGTCCGGCCGGCGGCATCATCGCATGCAGCTGCGGACGCGTTTCGTCCGGATCGCCGAGACCGGTTTCCCGGAAGCGGCGCAACCGTTCCAAAATCAAGTCCCGGATCTCCGTGGCATTGTCCACGCCGTGAAACACCCCGGCGTGGAGTGAATCGCCGGCGCCCGTGTGCTGGCCTTCGCCGCCGCCGCCTCCTCCGCCGCCGGCGGACTGCACCTTTACATCCGCGATGCCGAGCAGCCGCTGCAGCGGTCCCTGGTTGACCACGACCTGCTGCACATTCGCGAAGCTCATGGTCGTCTCTTGGATCTTGGTCAGGCCGCTTCGGATACGCAGGCTGCGGTCGGTCACGATGTACCAGCGTAATTCGTAGTCGAGGCGGGCTAGGGCGTAGGTGACAGGCAATTGCAGGAGGTAGAGGAGGATGCCGCCCAGTTCCACCAGCTTCAGCAGGGGAAATACCCAGTCGGGCCAGCGGGCGGCAAACTGTTCGGCTTTGGCCTGCGCGCGTTCGATTCGGATCCTTTCGAGCGACTTTGCCGGCGCGGCTACCGGCGGAGGGTTGGGTGCCGCGGTGCTGGCGGGCGGCACGACCGCCGGGGTCGTCGTTGGAGCGGTGGCGGCGGACTTCGCCGCGGGCTGGCGTGCGGTTTCGACGCCGACCTGCAGCCGGTCGAGCATGACGAGGGAGAAAACAATGCCGGCGAGAGCGCCCACCTGCCCGATGCCCCAGCCGAGCAGGCGCAGTTTGTAGAAATTATGCCCGGCGCGGAAAACGCGCGCGGAGCCGGGGGCCCCGGCGGGCGGCGTTGGCTCGTGCGGAACCTTGAGCAGGGGCAGCACCAGGTTGCGCAGGCGTTCAAACATCGCGGGGACGCCCGGACGGGTTTTGCCGGGCGGCCAGAGCTTCGCGAGTGGCGCGCAGCTCCCGCGCGACTTCGCGCAGCGCGGAGGCCAGCTCCGTGTCCGCGGTGGTCGTCGCCGGAGTCTCCGCCGCGGCAATCGCGGTCTGCGGGTGACGCGATCCGTCCTTCACGCCGCGCATTTTCGAGTAGAGGAAGTCTCGCACCGCCTCGAACTCCTTCAAGCCCTCGAGGGTGAGCTCGGCGCTGGAGCTGCCGCTGGCGGTTTGCACGAGTACGCGGGCGAGGCCGAGCCAGCGCTCGACGAGGTTGGAGCGCAGGTGGATGTCCTGGATGCGCGCGTAGTTCACAATGATTTCGTGGCGAAAAAGAATGCCCCAGCTCATCGAGATGCCCTCGCTGGTGAACTTGTAGCGCATCGTGTGGTAGCGGAACCACCGCGGCAGAATTAGAATGGGCAGCAGCGGCGGAAACAGCAGCAGCGACAGCCAGTAGTACGTGAACAGGCTCGGGTGCGGCCGCTCGATGGCGAGAATATCGGCCTCTGGCGGCGGAGGATTCACGGGCTGATCAACAGCGGGGCGCGGCACGACGGCAAGTCTGGAGCGGCCGTCCGCTACAGCGCGCCGATCGCTTCGTCCAGGACCGCGAGGATAAAGTCCGCGTCGGCCCGCGTGATCGTCATCGGCGGCGCGATCCGCAGGATCTGACCGTAAAGTCCGCCCTTGCCGACCAGAAGGCCAAGTTCACGGGCGTTTTCGAACACTTGGGTGCAGGCCTCGCGGGCTGGTTCCTTGGTGGTCCGGTCCTGCACTAATTCGAGGCCGAGTAGGAGGCCGGAGCCGCGGACGTCGCCGATGACCGGATACTTCGCCTGCAACCGTTCCAGCCCGGCGTGGAGGAGTCCGCCGAGTTCGAGACAGTTGGCCTGCGTCTTTTCCCGGGTGATCACTTCGAGGACGGCGTGTCCCGCCGCACAGGCCACGGGGTTGCCGCCGAAGGTGTTGAAGTGGACCTTCTGGGTGAGGACGGCGGCGATCTCCGGGGTGGTGACGACGGCGGCGAGGGGCGTGCCGTTGCCGATGCCCTTGGCCATCGTGACAATGTCGGGCAGGACGCCCTGCGCCTCGAATCCCCAGAAGTGCGCGCCGGTGCGGCCGAAGCCGGTTTGCACCTCGTCGGCGATGCACACGCCGCCGGCGGCGCGCACGTGCCTGTAGACGTCGCGGAGGTAGCCGTCGGGAAACGCCACCACGCCGCCGACGCCCTGGATCGACTCGGCGAGGAAGCCCGCGATTTTCCCCGAGGTGGAGCACTCGATCAGGTTACGCACGTCGTCGGCGTACTTGCGGCCGGCGGCGGGATCGTCGTAGCCGAACGGCCCGCGATATTGATAGGGCGCGACGGCGTGGTGCACGCCGAACGACTGGGGCACGTTGAACTTCCAGTTGCTTTGGGCGGTCGCACCCATGCCGCTGGCGTTGCCGCCGTGATAGCCGTTG
>CAIJFT010000128.1 GCA_903820035.1 uncultured Opitutia bacterium | reverse complement strand
GTGGTCATCGCCGATCAGGCCGGCTTCCATCTGCCCGTGGATGATGTCCGCTTGCCGGCCAATCTGCGGCTGTTGCCGCTGCCGCCCTACTGTCCGGAACTCAATCCGGTCGAACGCTTCGGCGGCCTGCTCAAAGCCGCCCTCGCCAACCGACTCTATCCGACGCTGCGCCGGCTCGAAGATCATCTCGCCGCCGCGGCGCGCCCTTGGTCCACCCCGGCCGCGGTCGCCTCCCTCATCCACACCTGGCTCGCCGATCAGGTAAACTCTGGCGCGCCAACTTAAAGTGTATTAGCTAGCGGCTTTTGGTATAAGTTGGCTGGTTTGATGAACGCGGGGAACCTGACCCCGCAGTCTATCGTTCGTTTTGAACCGATCGAGCAGGCGTAGGCCAAGCGCGTTGGCGCGCGAGCACGCTGGCCTACCGGATCAGACCGGAAAACCCGGCCCTCCGCTCAGAAAACCGACAGCGCCCGCGCGCTTTCAAGCACGACCCACGCGCCGCCGAGGGCGAGCGCCAGACGGAAAATATTCTTCACGACCTTTCGCCCCTGCAGCACGGCGTCCTGCAGGTCGGTGTCGAGCTTGGTCCGGTTGGTTTGCGCCATGAAGCTCACGAACCGCGGATCGCGGAAACGTCCCCGCCGGTCACGGCGCAGGCCGAAGCGGAGCGGGGACCGACGGAAAAAATTGAGCACGGCGCGCAGCACGCCTCTCTATCGACACTTTGGGGTGGTTTTTTCAATGAGAAAGACCTTACCGTCGCTCCTTTATTGTCGATTCCCTCGCCCCACGCCCGCGTATGCATCACTTCCATTATTCCGGTTCCGATTTTCAGTGTGAATCCGTCGATCTCGCCGGTGTGGCGAAACTCTACGGCACGCCCACCTACGTTTACAGCGCCGCGACGATGGAGGATAATTTTCGCCGGCTGCAGCGCGGGCTGACCGGGCTGGATGCCCAGTTGTGCTACGCGATGAAGGCGAACTCGAACGTCGCCATCCTGCGCCACTTTGCGAATCTCGGGGCCGGTTTCGACCTCGTGAGTGGAGGCGAAATCCGCCGGGTTCTGGCTGCGGGCGCCAACGTCAAAACGAGCGTCTTTGCGGGTGTCGGCAAGACCGAGGCCGAGATCCAGCTCGCGCTGGAAAATGGCATTTTTTCTTTCCACGTTGAGAGCGAGCCTGAGCTGGCCCGCATCAATCATGTCGCCGGCCGTATTGGGGTGAAGGCCCCGATTGCGATCCGCGTCAACCCGGACGTCGATGCGCACACCCACGCCAAGATTACGACGGGCAAGAGCGACAATAAATTCGGCATCCCGCTCAAGTACGCGGCCGCCGCTTACGAGGCCGCCGCCAAATACCCGAATATCAAGATCAAGGGGGTGCAGATGCACATCGGCTCGCAGCTGACCTCAGTTGCGCCCTTCGTCGAGGCGGTCGAAAAGGTCGGCCCCTTTGCCGCTGAATTAAAGGCCAAGTACGGCATCACCTATTTCTCCATCGGTGGCGGCATGGGCATTGTTTACCGCGACGCGCTGTCCAGCGGTCAGCAGGCTTGGTGGGACGCGCAGCCCGCAGACAAGCGTCCGCTCACGCCCGAGACCTACGGTGCCGCGCTCGTGCCGCGCCTCGCGCCGCTGGGTTTGAAGATTCTCCTCGAGCACGGCCGTTTCATGGTCGGCAACTCCGGGGTCCTGCTGTCGCGGGTGGAGCACCTCAAGCGAGGTGCGGGCAAAAACTTCCTCATCGTCGATGCGGCCATGAACGATCTCGTGCGTCCGGCCATGTACGACAGCCACCACGAAATCGTGCCGGTGCACCGCGACTCGTCGCGCCGCGCTCTTACGGCGGATGTGGTGGGGCCGATCTGCGAGAGCGGCGACTGTTTTGCCAAGGACCGCGAGCTTCAGGAAGTCGGAGAGGGTGAACTCATCGCCTTCATGAGCGCGGGGGCGTACGGCTACACGATGGCCAGTCGTTACAATACCCGCGGGATGGCGGCGGAGGTGCTCGTCAAGGGCAGCGCGTTCGAACTCATCAACGCCCGCGAGACCTTTGAGCAGATGATCGCCGGCGAGAAAATTCCGGCATTCCTAAAGTAACGTCCGCTCCGGCATTCGCAGCGAACCGGGCCGGACCATCGTTCCCGCCTGGTTTTCTTTTTCGTGTCTTTCCGCGGTTTCGTGGTTACCCCAGCTGCCATGAATTTTGTGGTCGTAGGCGCGGGGGCGTGGGGCACGGCGTTCGCGCTGCACTTGGAGCGTTCCGGTCACGGAGTCACGCTTGTGCCGCGGCGGGCGGAGCAGGCGATTGAAATTGCGGCACGCCGGGAGAACCTCGACTACCTGCCGGGCTTGAGATTGCCCGCGGGCATGGCGGTTTCATCTGACCTCGCGGGTGCGCTTGGCGCCGCCAACGTCGTTTTGCTGGCATGTCCCGCGCAGGCGCTTCGGGCCACCGCGGAGCGGGTGCGGGCGGCGCTGACGGCGCCGCCGCCGTGCCTGGTGGTCAGTCTTGCGAAGGGCATGGAATTGGGGACGCACCTCCGCCCCTCCCAGGTGATTGCCTCCGTCCTGCCGGAGGTCGCGATCGGGGCGCTCGCGGGCCCGACGAACGCGTTCGGCGTGGCCCGGGGCGATCCGTCGGCGATGGTCCTCGCCGCGACCGCGGGCGGGGGCACGCGCGAGGCGGTGCAGACGGCGCTCAGCAGTTCGACGCTACGCGTCTACACGAGCGATGACTTGCCCGGGGTCGAATTTGGGGGCTGCCTGAAAAATATCTACGCGATCGCCGTGGGTTGCTGCGACGGACTCAAGCTCGGTGACAACCCCAAAGCGGCTCTCCTCACGCGGGCCCTGGCCGAAATGGTCCGGGTCGGGGTGGTTCTTGGGGCCAAGCCGGAAACGTTTTACGGCCTCAGCGGCTTCGGTGATCTTGTCGCCACGGCTTACGGCGGCTGGAGTCGCAACCGTGAGTTTGGTCAACTTCTCGGCGAAGGGCGGCCGGTGGCGGAACTGCTGGTGCACCGGCGCACCGTGGTGGAGGGGTACAAGACCACGGAGTCGTTTGCCGGCCTCTGTGCCGAACGCGGGATCGATGCGCCGATTCTCCGGGAAATGCACGCCATCCTATTTGAAAACAAACGGCCGGCGGCGGCGCTATCCGCGCTGATGGCCCGTGAGCTGAAGCGGGAGCGTGGCCCTTTGGACACGCCCCCGCGATGAAACGGCCGCCGCAGGTTATCGTCGTCGGCACTCTGAACGTAGACTACATCTGGCAGGTGCCGGTCCTGCCGCAGCCGGGGCAGACCATCATCGCCGATGCGGCCGAGCGGCAGTTTGGCGGTAAGGGCGCGAATCAGGCGGTGGCGGTGGCTCGTCAGGGTTTTCCGGTGACGCTGGTGGGCGCCGTGGGTAATGATGCCGACGGGCAACGCTATCGGGAGCATCTGCTGCATGAGGGCGTGGCGGCTGAGTTTGTGACCTCGGTGGCGGGTGCGGCCACCGGTGCGGCGCATGTGTACGTGGATCCGCGGGGAGAAAACCTGATCGTGGTGAACCGCGGGGCCAACGCCCAGCTCGACGCCACGGTGGTGGCGCGGGTGGTGCAGCCGGGTGACGTGATGCTGCTACAATTGGAGTGCGCGTTGCCCGCCGCGGTCGCGGCGCTGCGGTTTGCGGCGTTGCAGGGCGCGCGCAGCGTGCTGAACGCGTCGCCGGTGAACCGGAATTTCCCCTGGGGGCGACAGGCCATCGAAGCGGTCGTGGTGAACCAGCATGAGTGCCGTGAAATTTTCGCGCAGGAGCCGCTGCGATTAGAACGATTGAGCTACGTCGAGCGCGGCGCGCTGCTCGCGGAGCGAAAAATAGGCCATCTCATCGTGACGCAGGGCTCGTCGCCGACGCTGCATTTTTCGGCGGCGGCGGTGGCGCGCGTGCCGACGTATCCGGTTGAGCCGCGCGACACCGTGGGCGCAGGCGACACATTTGCCGGTGCGCTCGCCGGTAGTCTTGCCGCCGGGGTCGATTGGCCTGCGGCGCTCTGGCGGGCGAATGTCGCGGCCGCTCTCTCCACGCTCGGGCTCGGTGCGCAGGCGGCGATGCCGCGCCGGGCGGAAGTGGACGCGGTGGGCCCCCGGCCGGATTGAGTCATCCGCGGCGAAATTTCCAAGGCGGTCGATCCGTCGCCGCGCCTGAGCCGCACGCGAAAGCGTGGTCTGCCCGTGAGGCCCGCTTTATCGCTGCGGGCCGGCGCGGCTGCGCGGAGTGCCGGCTCAGTGCCCGGCGCCGGCTTGGTGCTCCTGGATATATTCCTGTTTCAGCCCGAGTTTTTCAGGAGCGTGGAGCACGAGCATCTTCATCCGGATGTCGCTCGGCACGCTGGCGGCCTTCGCCTTGGAAATGACCACCATCAGCGTGATCGCGAGCGGCACGGTCCAGATGGCGGGTTGTTCGCACAGGATGCGAAGCAGCGGGTGTTGCGCCCAGAAGCCGTTCAACGGGGCGAAACCGGCGAAGATTTTGCCCATCGGCCCCTTGTCGAGGGCGAGGGTGGAGAAGTTCGTCAATGCGGCCGAACCCAGTGCACATAGGCCGCCGGTTAGCATGCCGATCGCGGCACCCTGCATGGTCATGCCGCGCCACCAGACGCTCATGAAGAGCAGCGGGAAGTAACTCGCGGCGGCGATCGCGAAGGCCTGGCCGACCATGAAGTTGATTTCGAGCGGCTCGACGAAGCAGCCGAGGCCGATGGCCACGGAGCCGACGACGACCGCGGCGATCTTGAAGGCGATGAGGCGCTCCTTCTGGTTCGAATCCGGGCGCAGCATCCGGCCGTAGACATCATGGGCCAGCGCGCTCGTCATGGAGACGAGCAGGCCGCTGAACGTGCTCATGAACGCGGCAAAAGCGCCGGCGCAAGTGATGCCGCTGAGGATCGAGCCGAGCACGCCGGCTTTCGCACCGAGCAGGGTGGGCAACTCGAGTACGACCTTGTCCGTCCCCTTGGCGCCTACGCCCGCGTAAAGGTCCGGCATGAGGTTGCGGCCGATGACACCGAATACCGGCGGGAAGACGTAGAAGATACCGATCAGAATCATCACCCACATCGTCGTGCGCTTGGCTGCAACCCCGTCGGGATTCGTGTAGAAACGCACCAGGATGTGGGGCAGACCGGCGGTCCCGCAGACGAGCGCGATGATCAACGAATAGGTGTAGAGCAGAGAGTACGGCTTCTGGTGCTCGGCGAGGTAGGCGGCACGCTGTTCGGGCGGGAGTGCGGCGGCGGCGGCGTTGACCGCCTTGGTCGTGAGCGGACCGAAGGGGGCGATCCAAGCGTTGTCCTTCGGGGCCTTTTCGATGAGTGCCGTGCGCTGGATCTCGGTGTTCGGAGCGGCGGTTTCGCCCGGGGCGACATTGGCGCCGACGTGGCCGCTGTAGAAACCGAAGACAGACATCAGCACGAAGACCGGCAGGCTGATGGCGAACATCTTTATCCAGTACTGGAAGGC
>CAIJFT010000127.1 GCA_903820035.1 uncultured Opitutia bacterium | reverse complement strand
GCCCGGCCAGGAGACTGCCGGTCAGGACCAACGTGGAGCCGAGGAGGGCGAGGGCGCGAATTTTCAAGGGAGTGATTACTTCTTGAAGAAGCGAGCGGCCGCCGCGACTGAAGCAAGGCCGACGCAAAGGAGCAGTGCGGTCAGACCGGTATCGGGAGCGCTTTGTACAATAGTGAGTAGATTAAGCGAGGAAAGCAGGGAGAGCATGGTGGATGAGCTATGGGTTGGGTTGATCGGGTGACTGGGTGTTTGAAAGCATATTCTTAGCCCACTATGAGGATTTTCACATCGGCAATGGAAGCGACTCCGCCACAGCATTATAAATCTTTGCGCAACTCGATTTGCAAAAGCGTAGGGAGTGCGAAATGGAAACCTTTCCGACAGGAGTTGGGTTCGCCTTACACATGCCGGGGCCGTGCGACGGGGCTTTTTTGCTTCCCTGTCTCGCGGAGCCATCCTGTGAACGACGTGCGACCGAGCCCAGTCCCACGGCGTCATGGCGCAATCCCAAGGGGTCATGGGTACATTCGGCTCAATCGCCGCGCGGGCGGTCGTCCCGCGTCGGCTCGATTTCAGGGGCGGGCAACCACCCGACCAGCGATTGAGCAAAATCCGAACCTGACCCCGCGGAATCGCCCCGCGGCTGGCCCGGAACTTAAAAACGGCCGCGCACGCCGATCGTCCACGAGGCGCCGTAGTGGTTGATGGCGCGGAGGAGCCCGGGGGTGTTGGAGTACGTGGAAATGGGGGCGTTGAGGATGTTCCGGCCGGAAATGGTGAGTTCATAGGTCGGGTTGATCCGCCAGCCACCGCTGAAGTCGAACATCAGGCGCTCATACTGCCACAACTCCTCGCCGCCACCCTCGGAGTTGAAGCGCGGCGCGGACCACGTGCAGCGAAGCTGGGCGTTGAACTTATTGTTGCCGTAGCGCAGGCCGCCGTTGGCGGATTTCGGCACGTGGTTGGCGACCCGGGCATCGGAGCTCGTGCGGGTGACTGAGCCGAACGCGCTGAAGCCGCTGAGCGCGCGCGGGAGAAACACGAGTTGCTGGCTGTATTCCACCTCGACGCCCCTGATGGTCCGAGTACCGGGAGCATTGATGGTGCGCAGGAACCGGTAGCCGGTGAACTCGGGGTCGTCGGCGTAGCCGGCCTCGGCGGCGGTGATGGTCTGCGTGTCGGCCCCCATGTTCTCCACGTTGAGGCGGAAGGCGGAGACGCTGATCGTGCCGGCGGGTTCGAGATAGTAGTGGAGACTCGCGAAAATCTTGTCGGACGTCTCGGGTTTCAAATCGGGGTTGGGCACGCGCACGGTCTGCGCGGCCTCGTCGATGGTGATGGTGCCGGTGAGATTCGCGTAACTCGGGCGTGAGATCGACTGGCTGCCAGCGAGCTGGAAATTGAGGCTCGGGGTGAGGGACCACGCGGCGCCGCCGCTGAGAAACGTGTTGTCGTAGCCGCCGTAGGTGCTCTGGCGGCGACCGTAGCGGTATTGGTAGTCGGTGAAGGGGATCGTGCCGGGAGTGAAGCCGGCGCGCTGCACGACGGCGACGGGCAGGATATCCTGGCTGCGGCCGACGGTACGGGTACGTTCGTGGCGCACCCCGAGGTTGAAACGCACGGATTGCCAGCGGGTGTTGGCCTCGACGTAACCGGCGTCAATCTGCTCCTTCAGCGCGCGGGCGCTGTAGAGTTCGTTGATGCGGTTGGCGGTGAGCGCGGGAGCGAAATACGTCGGGTTGGAAAGCAACAGGTCGCGCGTGGCGTAGGGATCCGCGAGCGGGATGCCGATGGTGCCGATGTTGCCGCCGACGCGGGCGTCATAGGGCAGAAGGTTCGTCGTAGGCAAGATGGTGGAGGGCGCGAGCATCGAGTTGGCGGCACCCACGTAGGTCCATTGGAGCGCGCCGTTTTTCTCGAGGTCGTAGACGGCCAGCTTGGTCTTGGCGCCGGCGCCCAGCTGCACGGGAAGGCCGAAGAGGGTCACGGACTTCTTGGCGTCGAGATAACCGATCCAGAGTTGATTGCGCGCGGACTGCGGTGTGGCGGAGACGTTGTTGGTGAACGCGTCGGTGCGATTGTAGTTGGCCGGATCGTTCCACGGAAGACCGGAGAGCTGGGAAAGACTCCAATCGCCATCGGTCGGGCTGGTGCGCGTGCCGCGCCAGCTCATGCGCGTGAGACGGTGGGTGACGGCCTGAAAATAGCCCTCGGTCAACTGCTCATAGGCGGTCCGACTGCTCGAGTACCCGCCGCCGAGCGTGAGGGAGAAGTCGCCGCGCTTGTAGTCGACCCGCGGGGTGAGGGTGCCCGTGCTGTTGAGTTTGTTGCGGCGGCTGGTGGTGTACTGGACGCGGGTGTTGGCATTGGCCGTGGCGAGCGCCGTGAGATCGGTCAGGGTGGAGGTGGGCGTGACCTGCGCGGGATTCACGAAGAACGCGATCTGGCGGAGATTCGTGCCGTCGTTGAAATGCGAGCCGGACGTGCGCAGCGAAACGGAGAGATAGGGGGAGACCTTGTAGTCCGTGTTGAGATTGAGTGAACCGCGAGTGGTGAGCTTGGGCGCGTCGCGAAAGGCGATCTGATTGATGACCGGTCCGCGCGCGGCGTCGGCGTAACTGAAGGTGTGCGTGACGCCGGCCTGCTCGGTGGCGAGGGTGTTCGCGCCGAGCGTGAGCTGGAGGCCGAAACGTTGTTTGAACGAGTCGGCGTAGGAAAAGATAAAGCTCGGGCGGACCTTGTAGTCGTCGCGATTGTAGGGGCCGGGGGTGCGCTTGAGGCCCCATGAATACTCGTTGGCGTTGAGACTCACCGTCGCGGTGATCTCGCGGTGCTTGCGATCAAACGCGCTGCGGCTGCGCATATTGATCCGACCGGCGGGGGAATCGGCGTCCATGCTCGCGGTGGTGGTCTTATTGATCTCGATCACGTCGGTGCCGGTGATGGAGGACTGCTCAAACTCGAATTGGCGGGAGTCCCCGCCAAACGACGCGGAGGGCGCGCTGGCCATCGTCATGCCATCGACGCTCACTGAGGCGTAGCGCGGCTCGAGGCCGCTGATCCGGGCGGCGCGGGCGTCGGAATCAACGTAGTCCATCACGACGCCGGGAAGATATTTGATGAACTCGCCGACGGTGCCGCCGGTGAGGTCGCCGAAATTATCGGAGGAGACGACGCTCTTCACGTTCACAGCCGCGCGCTGCTCCATGATGGCCTTGGCGTTGCCCTCGCGCTCGGAGGAGACGGTGAACTCGGCGAGTTTGATGACGGTGCCGTCGGTGCGGGACCGAGCGGCCGCGGCGAGTCCGGACGGGGTGATTTCAAAATCCCTCGTGGCGATGAGACCGGTACCGACCTGCAAGGTGGCAGTGGCGGGTTCGTAGCCGGTGTAGCTGACGCGCAGCGTGACCTCGCCCGCGGGTACGCCGTTGAAGGCGTACGAGCCGTCGTCGGCGGAGTAGGTCACGAGGTTGGTGCCGGCGACGGAGAGCTCGGCGTTGCGGACGTAGACCTGCGTGGCGGGGTTGAACACGCGGCCCTGGACCGTGCCGGTGGTGGGCGCGGCCGCGCGGGCAGAGAGCGCGACGGCGAAGCAGAGGAGCAGGGTGGTGCGGATCGCGGGGAAGGTCAGGGACATGGGGGTTTGGACGGAACCGGAACGAGGGGTGGCTAAAACCGAAAGGACAAACGGTGTCGTCTTAATTGCAGAACGGAAGCCTCCATTCCGTTCGGGTCCGCAATTGTTCATGGCCCCGGGCGGGGGATTTAATGGCCGTGCTCGTTGCGGCGCCCGGTTGTGTTCCGGTCCTGCGTGGTCGCCGCAATCTCGATTTTCTGCGGTGATTTTCTCATACCACCCAGCCACTTTTTCGGCAGGCCTCGCCGAGCCTCACTTTCCGATTTGCCGATGGAAGGACATAAGCGAACACCCCCGCGAACAGTCCCTAAAATAGCTGCGTTGAAGGGTGAAAGACCGGTCACGCTCAGGGTTACGCTCCAGCATCGATCGCCCGGGCGAAACGATGGAAGCGTTCAGGTGGAGACGAGGAGGGCGCGAGCCAGAGGGATCGGCGCTCTGCGTCATCAGGGGCTCCGCGTGCAACCATTTCGGGAACGACGATGACCTCCACTCGCGGGCGTTCGCCGCCACGGGCAGGTGGCGACGGCGCATTTCCGGGCTTTGCGAAGGGGGGATTCGCGGATTGGGTGGACGACGTGATTCCGCTTTTCCATCGCGACCTTGGCGGCGCGGGCCGGCCGCCGCTTGTCCTCTTGCACGGGCTGCTGGGCTCCTCGCGCAACTGGCAGACGGCGGGCACCGAGCTGGCGACGCAGTATCATGTCCACGCGCTTGACCTGCGAAATCATGGGCGTTCGCCGCACGCCGACGGCATGACCTACCATGTGCTCGCAGCGGATGTGCTCGCGTGGCTCGACGTGCAGCGGCTCGGGCCGGTCACGCTCATCGGGCACAGCATGGGTGGAAAGGCGGCGATGCTGCTCGCGTGCCGTGCGCCGGAGCGCGTGGCGCGGCTCGTGGTGGTCGACATCGCACCCAAGGATTACTGCTGGCCGGCGCACCGGGAGAGTTTTGCGGCGATGAACGAGCTCGACCTGACGACCCTGATCTCGCGGGCCGACGCGGAGGCGCGCTTCGAGACGCGCGTGCCGAGTTGGCCAATGCGGAAATTCCTCGCGACGAATCTCGAGGCGGACGCCGCCGGACGCTGGCGCTGGCAAATCAACCTGCCGGCAGTCACGCGCGGCCTGCCGGAGGTGGAGAAGAATCCGTTGCAGCCCGGCGACGCCTATGCGGGACCGGTACGATTCATCGCCGGCGGCAAGTCGGAGTATATCGAGACCTCCGATACCGCGGTGATCTGCGCTCATTTTCCGGCGGCGGACGTGGTGACGATCGCGGAGAGCGGGCACAATCCGCACGTGGAAACGCGAGCCGCCTTCGTGGCGGCGGTGTTGGCCTAATTCAGCTTCGCCACAGATTGCGCGGAGACCACGGAGTGGTTGGTTTCTTTCCGTGCGCTCTGTGGTTGCCGATTGGGCGGGCCGCACAAAAGCCGATTGCATTTCGCGCGGGGGCTTCGTGATAGTGGCCGGAACCCCACGCCTACCCACATGCCGCTGATTACGTCCAGCAAGACCCAGCCCAGTTACGATGTCATTGTCGTCGGTTCCGGCGCCGCCGGTGGCCAGACCGCCTACACTTGCACGATGCAGGGGGCGAAGGTGCTCATGCTCGAGGCCGGTCGGAATTACGACCCGGTGAAAGAGACTCCGATGTTCCAGAGTAATGGCCAGGCGCCGCTTCGCGGGAGCAATACCTCGGACAAGCCTTTCGGTTTCTACGACGCGACCATTGACGGCGGCTGGCAGGTGCCGGGCGAACCTTATTCGAGCGCCTCGAGTGATCCTGCGCGGCAATTCTGGTGGTGGCGCGCGCGCATGCTCGGCGGACGGACAAACCACTGGGGGCGGATTTCGCTCCGCAACGGGCCCTACGATTTCAAACCACATTCACGCGACGGGCTCGGCTTCGATTGGCCGATCGCTTACGCGGACGTGGCGCCGTACTACGACAAGGTGGAGATGCTTATTGGCGTTTATGGTGACAACCACGGCCTGGAGAATACCCCGGATTCCCCCGCGGGTTGCCTGCAGCCGCCGCCGGCGATGCGCGCCGGCGAACAGTATGCACGGGCGAAGGGCAAGAAACTGGGTTTGCCGATCATTCCAATCCACCGGGCGGTATTGAGCCAGCGGCAGGATCCGGACGTGCTGCCGAAAAAGCTGCATCCGAACAATCCGCGCGCCCAACGGATTCTCGCCGACGCCATGCGCCAACGGCAGGCCTGTTTTTGGGCCACGCCCTGCGGTCGCGGGTGCTCGATCAAGGCAAACTACCAGTCAACCACGGTGCACCTGCCACCGGCCCTCGCCACGGGTGACCTCGACATTGTTTCGAATGCAATGGCGCGCGAAGTCACGACCGATGCCAGCGGCAAGGCCACCGGCGTCATCTACGTCGACAAGACGACGGGGCTTGAGCACACGGTAAAAGCGCGCGTGGTCGTGCTGGCCGCGAGTTCAGCGGAGTCCGTGCGCATCATGCTCAACTCGAAGTCGGCGCGTTTCCCCAACGGGCTCGCCAACTCGAGCGGATTGGTCGGCAAGTACATCATGGATACGGTTGGCGCTTCGCTGGGCGGACAAATCCCGGCATTGGAAAATCTCCCGGTGCACAACGAGGACGGCGCCGGTGGTGCGCACACGTACGTCCCGTGGTGGCTCTACAAAGAGCAGGTCGCCGGAAAACTCGGTTTCGCCCGCGGCTACCACATCGAATTCGAGAGCGGCCGGAAGATGCCCGGCGTCGGCGTCACGGCCGGTCTCGACGCATTCACGAACGGGAGTTACGG
Source organism: uncultured Opitutia bacterium (assembly GCA_903820035.1). Taxonomy (GTDB): domain Bacteria; phylum Verrucomicrobiota; class Verrucomicrobiia; order Opitutales; family Opitutaceae; genus ER46. The sequence goes on along the minus strand of CAIJFT010000127.1, from coordinate 46,552 downwards.
CAAACAGTTCAAAGCAGACGCGCGCCGCTATTACGGCTCGTTCGTGGGTTTTGCCGGCCGCGGCGAGATGATCCCGAACGACGATTCGTTCTGCGATCTCGACCCGACGTTGAAGGACAAGTGGGGCATCCCCGTCCTACGTTTTCACTGGAAATGGTCCGAGCACGAGACGCGGCAGGCGGCGCACATGCAGAAGACGTTTGCCGAGCTGATCGAGGCGATGGGCGGGAAGGTCCGTACCCCGCCGCAGGCCGACGGCGCCAAGGCCATCGAGCCCGGCGGCAAGATCATCCACGAGGTCGGCGGCACGATCATGGGCGCCGACGCGACAAAGTCGGTGACCAACCAGTGGTGCCAGACTTGGGACGTGAAGAATCTCTTCGTCACCGACGGTGGCCCGTTCTGTTCCAACGCCGATAAGAATCCGACGCTTACGATCATGGCCCTGGCTTGGCGTGCGAGCGACTATCTCCTCGATGAACTGAAGAAAGGAAATCTCTGACATGAACCCCACCGATTCCCAATCCCCGGCGCGCATGGACCGCCGGGCCGCGCTCAAGTGGATGGCGACCGCGGCTGCATCGGCCGCCCTGCTCGACGCCTCGCTCCTCGGCGCCCAAACGCCGCCGGTCGCGGCCAAGGGTTACGGCACCGATCCGGATTTGCTGAAGACGTATACGCCCGGCGAGCTTTGGCCGCTGACCTTTACGTCCGCCCAGCGGACCACGGTGGCCGCGCTGTGCGATGTCATCATTCCGGCCGACGCCAAGGGCCCGAGTGCATCGTCGGTTAATGTACCCGATTTCATCGATGAGTGGGTGAGTGCGCCTTACCCCGGACACGACGCTGACAGGCGGACCATCGTGAACGGTCTGGGCTGGCTGGAGGCGGAGTCGCAGACGCGCTTCCAAAATAGTTTTACGAACCTCGTGACCCGGCAGCGTAACGCGCTCTGCGACGACATCTGTTACCTGCCCAACGCGAAGCCGGAGCACCGTACGGCCGCCCGTTTTTTCCAACGGTTTCGCGACCTCACGGCGAGCGGTTACTATTCGACGCCCGAGGGCATGCGCGACATCGGCTACACCGGCAACGTCGCCCTCGAGAAATACGAGGGTCCGACGCCGGAAGCGTTGAAGCACCTTGGGTTGGCGTAGGGATAGGGGGCGTTGAAGGTTGAAAGAGCTGTCCCGTAGGCCGGCGCGTGAGCGCCGGGACCGTGGACGTTGAGCGTTGCATGTACCCTGCGCTCAGGCGCAGGACTGCGCCTTTTGCCCGCTGACACAGAAAATCGGAGGGGTGGCTTGCGGCGTACCGTAGCACGTCGGCATAGTCCCACTCGTGAACAGTTCGTCCGCACACACCAAGTCTGCCCCCTTGTGGGTGGATGCCGCCGTTATCGTGGCGGCGGTTGCGATCGTGTTTGCGGTGGTGGAGGTGGCCTTGGAATGGCGTCAGCCGCTGCACAATGCGGTTGAGATCGATCTGTCGCCTTGGGCGCTCCCGCAGTACGCGCTGTTTTCCCTGGCACGTGGCTGGATCGCGTACGCATTTTCGCTCTTATTCGCCCTCGTGGTGGCGTCTTGGGCTTTCTACGACGTGCGGGCCCGCCGCTTTGTTTTGCCCGCATTGGATGTGCTCCAAAGCATTCCGGTGCTCGGGTTCCTGCCGGGGCTGGTCTTGGCGCTGGTCGCGATTTTCCCCCACAGCAACACCGGGCTCGAACTCGCGTGTGTGCTGATGATTTTCACCGGGCAGGTCTGGAACATGGTGTTCAGTTACTACGATGCACTGCGCAGCGTGCCGGCTGATTACCGTGCGCTTGGGGAACTCTACGGATTCAAATGGTGGCACCGCTTCGGCAAGATTGAACTGCCGACCGGCGCGCAGGGGCTGCTCTACAACAGCATGGTCTCGATGGCGGGTGGTTGGTTTTTCCTTAGCATCACGGAGGCGTTCAAGCTTGGTGACCAGGACTTCCGGGTGCCCGGCATCGGTTCGTATATGAGCATCGCGATCGAACGGGGCGATGTGCGCGCCCAGATCCTCGGCGTGGTCGCGATGGCGGTGGTGATCGTGGTGATTGACCGTTTGGTTTGGTGGCCGCTCGTGGTGTGGTCGCGTCGGTTCAAACTCGATGACTTCGCCGGCGCCGGGGTCGAGACCACCGCGATGCAACGTTGGCTCGGCCGCTCGCGCGCGGCCCAAGCGATCATGCAGGGGTGCGGGCGCTGGTTCCGGCGCGTGTTGCCGGATCCCCAGCCACCCGTGTCCGGTGTTTTGGCGGAGGCGGGAAGTCAGGGCGGGCTCGGGCGGACGATTTACCGCCTGTTGTTGGGTGCGATGCTCGCCTTGCTGGCGTGGGGGGCGATCCGTTTGGTGATTTTACTCGGACGCGTCTCCTGGTCGGACTGGGGTGATATTTTCCAGTCGGCCGGCCTCAGCTTTCTGCGGGTCGTAGCCGCGGTGGCGCTCGGCACAGCCTGGACCGTGCCGGTGGGCGTGTGGATCGGCATGCAACCGAAGTTGGCGAGTCGCGTGCAGCCTTTCGTGCAGTTTGCCGCTTCGTTTCCGGCGCCGATGATTTATCCCTGGATCCTTGCGCTGGTGATGCTGGTCGGTGGCACGCTCCAATGGGGTGCGGTGCCGTTGATCATGCTCGGCACGCAGTGGTACATTCTCTTCAACGTCGCCGCCGCGGCCGCCGCGATTCCGAACGACCTCGTGAGTTGCGCCGACTTGTTGCGCCTCCGGGGTTGGTCGCGTTGGCGCCGTTTCCTGTTGCCGGCGATTTTCCCGGGGTTGGTCACCGGCTGGGTGACGGCCGCCGGCGGGGCGTGGAACGCCACCATTGTTTCCGAGTATGTCCACACCGGGGACAAGATTTACATGGCGTCGGGCCTTGGCGCGCTGATCAGTCGGGCCACCGATGACGGGAACTTCCCCAAACTGGCGGCGGCGGTGCTGGTGATGGCGGCGATTGTGGTCGGCATCAACCGCACGGTGTGGAAACGTCTCCAGAACTACGCCAACGAGCGCTGCCGCTTCATCACCTGAGCCATGCCCGAAACACCCACCACGCTGATTGACCTGCGCGGGATCTCACACGAGTACGCCGCCGGCGGACGCGAACCCGAGTTGGTGCTCCAGGACGTAAATCTTTCGGTCGCCGAAAATGACGTGATTACCCTCCTCGGGCCGTCCGGTTGCGGCAAATCGACGCTCATCCGGTTGATGGCCGGGTTGGTCGCGCCGAGTCATGGAGAAGTTTGGTGGAAGGGCGCGCCGCTGCAGGGCGTTTGTCCCGGCGTGGCGATGGTTTTTCAGAATTTTGCGCTCTTTCCCTGGCTCAACGTCCGGGAGAACGTGCTGCTTCCCGTCGGTCACCTGCCGCCCGCGGAGCAGCAGACCCGGCTCGAAAAGGCCCTCGCGACGGTCGGCCTGGGCGCTTACGAGCTTTCCTACCCGCGGGAAATTTCCGGCGGCATGAAGCAACGCGTCGGCATCGCTCGCGCGCTGATCGCCGAGCCCGCAGTCCTCTGCATGGACGAGCCGTTCAGCGCGCTCGACGTGCTCACGGCCGAGACCCTGCGCAATGAAATCGGGCTGCTGCTGGCCGACCATAAACATCCGTTGCGGACCATGGTCATGGTGACGCACAGCGTCGTCGAAGCGGTGTTCTTTGCCACGCGGATCGTGGTGCTCGCGGCGCATCCCGGCCGGATCGACGTCGTCCTGCCCGTCACGTTGCCGTATCCCCGTGATCCCGACTCGCCGGGCTTCCGGGCGATCGTCGCGAAGCTTCATGCTATTCTGACCCGGACAAATCTGCCCGATAACGCTGAGGATGCGACCAAGGTGGTCGTGGCGATCGACGACAAGCGCCGGCGGATCGCACCGGTTTCGTTGCCGTACGTGACGCCGGCGGAGGTGCTCGGCCTGCTTTCCGTGCTCGGTGACGAGGACCGCGACGTATTTGAGCTCACGGAGCGTCTGGCCAAGGAGTTTTCCGCGGTGGTGTCGGTCTTGAAGGCGGCGGAGTTGCTCGGCCTCGTGGAGACGCCGGGGCAGGACGTGCGGCTCACGCCGTTGGGCCGTGAGGTGTTGGCTGCGACTACGCGCGACCAGCGCCGCCTCATTCGCGAGCAGTTGATGAAGCTGAAGGTATTTGAATTACTGACACGTCTGATCCGCGTGCAGGAGCAGCAGGTGCTGACCGAGGAGGAGATGATGCGCGAGCTGCAGATCGCGTTGCCGCACGAAAAGCCGCGGCCATTGTTCCGGACGCTTCTCAGCTGGGGGCGCTACGCCGAGTTGATCAGTTACGACCAGCGCCGGCATGCCGTGCGATTGTACGAGTTAAAGGGCCCGTCCGCGTTGTAGTTCGGTGCGGGGCCCGGTGTCCCGATCGGGCTGGGGCCGAAAGGGATTTGCCACCAAATGGCGCGAGCGGGACCGCGGGTCCCACTGGGGGATCAGCGGCGCGACCAGAGGCGCAGCGACGAGAGTAGAAAATCCTCGAGAGCGGCGGACTCGTTGAGGTTCAGGCGCAGGAGGCCGACATTGTGTTCCAGTTTGCCGATGACGGCTACGAGGGCGCGCCGCGTGGATTCATCGCCCGCGACCAAGCTCGGCAGGGAGAACTCCCGCGTCGCCTGTTCGATCTCGACGAAAAGTCGCGAACGGAGGCCGTTGGCGATGCCGGTTTCGATCGCAACCTGCTCGTCGTCGTCGAGGTCCGGCGGAAGTTTTGCCTTCTGCTGCTTCCAAACTTCGTCCGTCGCAAAATCAAGTACCGCGCCGAAGCGAGCCACGAGGCCGTAGAGGGTGAAAACGTGGTCCGCGATCGCGCGTTTGTCGTTGGCGACGCCGCTGGCGAGCCGGCCAAGCCAGGCGCGGTAATCCGCGAGCCAAGGCGCCCAGCCGTCGGCGGTCACTGCCGTCGTCAATGAGGGAAAGCGAAAATGCAGCACCCGGCTGCGGATCGTTGGCAGGAGCGCGTACGGTCGCGTCGTCAACAAGAGCAATGTCGTGTGGGCCGGTGGTTCCTCGAGGGTTTTGAGGAAGATGTTCGAGGCGGCGACATTCATGCGGTCGACCTCGTGAATGATCGCGACCTTGCGCGGGGCGACGGCAGGCGAGACCTGCACCTTGCCGATGAGTTCGCGCGTCGAGTCCGCGGAAATCTGGCGCATTTTGCCGGCGGGGCGCAGCGCGAAGCAATCGGGGTGCTGTTCCGGTGGAAACGTGGCGGCGGCGCGCTGGCCCGGCTCACCGTTCAACAGGCGATCAGCGATCCCGGTCGCGACCGCGAGGAGGGTCTCGGGGTCGTCACCGTGCAGGAGCAGGCTGTGGGACAGGCGCTGGCGGGAGATGGCCTGCTCGATGACGGCAATGGCCGGGGTGCCGGCGAGGGCGGGGGGCCAGGGAACGGCGGAAATCATGCAGGTAACGGGCGCGGCGCCCGCGGTCCGCGCTTAGATGAGGCGCGCCTGCACTTCGGCCCAAACCTTTTTCTCCACCGCGTCGGCCGACTTGGTGCCGTCGACGACGATGAAGCGTTCGGGCATGCCCTTTGCGAGCACGAGGTAGCCTTCGCGAACCTTCCGGTAGAAATCGACGTTCTGGCGTTCCATGCGGTCCGGCAGATCAGACGCGCGCGTCTTCAGGCGGGCGAGGCTGACCTCCTCGGGCACGTCAATCACGATGGTGAGATCGGGAATGACATCGCCCACGGCGAAGCGATTGATCTGGGCGACGGGGTCCGCCGCGAGGTTGCGGCCGATGCCCTGGTAAACGGTCGAGGAGTCGAGGAAACGATCGCTCAACACAATCGAACCCCGCAACAGGGCGGGGGCGATGACCTCGCGCACGAGCTGAGCGCGGGCCGCGGTGAACAGCAACAGCTCGGTCTCCGCGCACATCTCGTCGCCCTTGGAATTATGGACGATGATGTTACGGATCTGTTCGCCGATCTCGGTGCCGCCGGGCTCGCGCGTCGAGACGACGTCGCGGCCCGCCTTCTGGAAATGTTCCGCGAGACGGGTGATCTGGGTGGACTTGCCGGAGCCTTCGGAGCCCTCGAAGGAAATCAGCCGGCCCGGGCGATTCTTGGGTTTGAGCGGCATGGTGGGACGGTGATGGGTTTACTTCCAGTTGGCGAGGAACGTTTCCAGCGTGGCGAGACTCGGGCTCTGGCCCGTGCGCACATAGTGACCGCTCGTGCTGACGCCGACGGCGAGGCACGCCTCGGGATCGAGACCGATGAGCTGGCCGCTGGTGAATCCCGCGTTGAAGTGATCGCCGGCGCCGGTCGTGATGAGTGGCTGCGAGGTGTAGGGCCCGGGCACCCACCAGTGGCCGTCGGCGGTCGCACAGGCGGCGGACTCGCGCGGGTGGATGACAACCGTGTGCAGGTTCAGCTTGGCCCGGATCGCGGTGGCCGCGGCGCGCAGGCTCGTCTCATCGTCACCGACGGTGCCGCAGCCGAGGGCGGCGGTGACCTGCTGCGCTTCCTTGAGGTTCAGGCCGAGGGTGACGCGGCCGAAAGGACTGAATTTCGCGATCGCGTTGAGCGCGCCGCGCAGATCGTCGGCCGAGCGCTTTTCCGGATCGGCGAGGTCGAAGAAGTAAATGCGGTCCGGTTTTGCGGGCAGCTTGGGCAACACCCGTTCGGTGAGCGCGGTGAAGATCGCGGTCATGTTCGGGATCATCGTCCAGTTGACGAGGGCCACGAGGCTGGCCGAGGTGATTTCGGCGTGGAACGCGTCTTCCCCCATCGTAGCGCAGATGCGTTCGTAGGAAACGAGGTCGAGGCTGCTCATGATGCCGAGCATCAGCTTGCCGTCGCTGCACTCGATCGCGGTGGTGTGGGCGGCTTCGCAGAGCGAGATCGTGCGGGCCTTGGCCGCCATGTCGGCGAAGACCGGGTGATTCGCCGGCTGGCCGAGGGCGCCGATGTAGGTGACGCGGGCGCCGGCGGCGAGGATGGCGTTGGCCATGATCGGGCCGTTGCCGCCGAGCTTGTCGGTCATCGGGTAGAGCTCGATGTTCGTGCTCTTGCCTGCGGCGGCAGAGATGCGCTGGCCGAGCTCGGCGAGGGTGGCGATCGGGGTGAAATCCTTGCCGGCGCTGCGCCGCAAACCGACCGGCGTGACGATCGTGTCGACAAAGCCGTCGAGGCCGACGAGGGCGCCGTGGGTGCCGATCTCGGCGCGACGGGACTTGAGTTGCAGGAGAGCGCGTTGGCGGAACATGGCAGAGTGGGATGAAAAGTTTCCGCTAGAGGAAGATTCGCGGCGACGGGCGGCAAACAGATTCGCGCGGACGGCGCCCCGAATCTCCGGCCGCGCGAGATCGAGGGAATTTCCGTTGAAGGCGCACATCAAACCCGCCAACTCTTGCGCCACCACCCATGCTCGCGCCGTTTCACGCTTCACCGGTTCTCGCCACGAACATCATCGAGATTTTCGAACGCTGCGGTACGATCGACAAGGTGATCGTACTCGGGCTGGGCGCGTTCAGCCTCGTGGCGTGGACGGTGATGTTCGGCAAGCACTTCGAGTTGAAGCGGCTCCGTGTGCTCAACCACGCCTTTGAAATGGCGCTGCGGGATCAGCGCACGCTGCTCGACTCGCCGGAATCGTTTCGCAACAAGCGGCACATTCCGTATGCCGATCTTTTTGCCGACGCGGTCGAGAGCTATTGGCGCGCGGCGACGATCAGCCAGGAGCGGGGCAAGGCCGCGGTGAATCCGCGCGCCCGCCTCGAGCACGCCGAAAACGCGATCCAACGGGCCATCGCGCGGCAGACGCTTCGCTACGAATCCAACATGATCTTTCTCGCGTCGATCGTGTCCGGTGCCCCGTTTATCGGCCTGCTTGGTACGGTGTGGGGCGTGATGGAGGCGTTCAGCTCGATCGCCACTCAGCAGACCGCGGGCATTCAGCAGCTCGCTCCCGGCGTATCCGGTGCGATGTTGGCGACGATCGCGGGCTTGATCGTGGCCATCCCGTCGGTGTTCGGCTACAATCTGCTACTCGGCAACACGCGCACAATGATCACCGAGCTGGAGAACTACGCGAGTTCGCTCGCGGACCGCATCGAGCTGGAGTCCGATTAAGCGAGCCCCCCCACCATGGCCCGCAATTTCCGGCGCAAACAAAATGCGCACCCGATCGCCGATCTGAACGTCACCAACCTGATCGATCTGGGCTTTATTTTGCTCGTGATCTTCATGATCGCGACCCCGCTGATCCAGCAGGAGCAGACGATTGCGGTGAAGCTGCCGATCGTGTCGAAGTCCCCGCAGACCAAGGTCGACAAGGACGACCGGTTTATCGCGGTGGGGGTCGATGCAAAGGGCTACTACGTCGACAATCAGAGCAAGTCCGTGACGCTGGCCGAGCTGCGCAGCCGCTTGCGGGGCTATGCGTTGGAGTCAAAGCCGCCGGTGATCAGGATCCGGGGCGACTCCGCGATTCCGTACCAACGCGTGGCGGAGTTGTTTAATGAGGTCCAGAAGGCGGGGTTGACCCGGTTCACGATCGATTCGCAGACGGACAACTGACCGGCGCCGCATCTCCCCGGCCGCGATGACCGCCACGTCCCCCAGCGCCTTCATGCTTTCCGCCACGCTGCACGCGTTGGTGATGGCGCTGATTTTGCTGATCGGTTACATGGCGAATTCGGGCGAGACCTCGCCAACCAAGGTGCTTGAACTGGTCGCGGGCGAGGGGGACAACTTCGCGGCGAACGAGGCGCCCGCCCTCGGTATTCCCGGCGGAATCAAGGTGCCTTTGACCAAGGCACCGGAATTGCCGGTTGCGCCGCCGGAGCCGGTGAAGGCCGAACCCGTGCCCGAGCCCCTGCCGCCGGTGCCGACGCCTCCAACACTTCCGACTCCGCCGCCACCCCAGCCGACTCCGGTCGCACCGACGCCGAAGCCGGCGGATCAGGCCATTCCCGATTTCAAGAAGGACATTAAGAAGAAGGTCGCGGCTGCCGACCGTAAGGCGAAGAAGGAAGTCGCGGCTGAGAAAAAGCGCGTCGAGGACGAGCAGAAGAAGACGACGAAGGAGGAATTTGACCGCACCCATAAGACCAAGTCCGGCGCGGCGGCGGCGGGCAAATCGGCGCCCACCAAGGTGGCGAAAATTGATTCCGAGGGCATCGCCAAGGGGGTGGTGGGTGGGTCGACGAAGAACAAGACCGGCGGGGCGGGTGGGAAAGCGCTGGCGAACGACAACACGGACCAGATGGCGAGTTACTTTGAGGGGCTGAAGTCCTCGGTTCGGCAGAAGTTCGAGCCGCCGCCGGGCCTGAGCGACACGCTGAAGGTGGACATTGAATTGCGCTGTAACGCTGACGGTACGCTGACGAATGTGCGGGTTACCAAGAGTTCGGGCAGCGCAGATTTCGACCGGGCGGTCCTCGATGCGATCCGGCGCGTAAAGATGCCGCCGCGCTACGACAAGAAGAGCGACAACGTCGAGTTCACCTTCTCAATGAGGGAAAAAGGAGAAGGTTGAAAAAGTCCTTGCATTCGCCGCAGGAAAAAGGATTTTCCTGCCCCTCGCACTTGTGCGATCGGGCTCTTAGCTCAGTTGGTAGAGCGCCTCAATGGCATTGAGGAGGTCAGCGGTTCGAACCCGCTAGGGTCCACCACTTCCCCGTGGGAAGTGGTCTTCATAGGTAAAACTTGCAACGGTCTGCGACACCTTGTCACGCGGGGTGGATGAGAATCGCCCCTTTGCTCCCAGGATCGGGGTCAACAAGCGGTCCAACACCGCGTAAATCCTCATTCTCATGCAGCAGGCGGGGACTCTTCCGCTCGTCAGCAGTGATCTGGTCCCGCCTTGATCCTATCTTCCGCCCCAGGAGCCTATTCCGTGGAACTTTCGGGCCCCGGTCGTAGTCCGCTTCTCTCCATCGAGGCGGGCGAGTTACCCCGAGTTATTATGTCGCGACGCCCCGACGGCTTCACGGTCGCAGAAGCGGCGGTTCCTCCGCGGTCGGCTCGACACGGTTGAATCGCGCGAGGGCGGCCCGCCAATGCGCGTCTTCCCGTTCCCGGCGGACGGCGGCGCGGTACTCCATTTCCCCGACTATGAAAATGAAACCGAACAGCGCCAACAGCAGCGGTTGTTGAAACGCGCCGACGATCGCCCCGATCACGCAGATCACCTTGCCGACGGTCGCCGCCCAAAACGTTGCCCGCAGGTACGGCAGGCGCGAGGCGAGCAGCGCGCGAAGGATACGGCCCCCGTCCATGGGAAACGCCGGCAGCAGGTTAAACAGGCCCATCGCCAGGTTCCATTGCATCAGCATCCGGCCGAAATTCCCGGCGGTCATCGCATCCGGGTGCCCGTTGCCCGCCCGGGGCAGCACCACCCAAAGCAGGGCGGCGATGACAAAGTTCACCGCCGGGCCGGCGAGGGTGATGAGTAATTCGCGGGTGGGTTGGCGCGGAATGTCATCGAATTCCGCCATGCCGCCAATCGGCATCAGCAAGATGCGGCGGACGCCGATGCCGAAGTGCATCGCGGTAAAACAGTGGCCGAGTTCGTGGAGCACCACGCAGACAAAGAACGCCATCAGGATCGCGGTGTCCCACCACAGCCCGCGCCATCCGGCATCCGTCCAGCCGGAATACGCATTGATCCCGAGGAGGAGAAAAAACGAAAAGTGGATCGCCAACAGGATGCCGCGAATCCGGAAAAGGTTTATCGACCAACCCAACATGCGAACGAACAAACGCACCCGCTGGCATTTAGCCAGCGCGGTCTGGGGCCCGGCGGCCTTTTGAACAGGAAGCGCGGGGAGGTCGGCGAAGATGTTCCCCGTCGTTCCGGTTCTTCCTGTTCAAAGTCCGACTAGCGCTGCAGCCGCAGCCGAAATCCTCGGGCGGGTTATGCCGGGATGAAGGGTTGCGGAGCGCGCCGATGGCGATTTGCATCCAATCTCATGTCGGACGCTGTCGTCAAACCGCCCACTATTCTTGTCATCGATGATGACACCGAGATCCGTTACTCGCTCGCGCGCGTGCTGTCCTCGCACGGCTATCAGGTGACGGAGGCGCCGAGTGGCGAACAGGGGATCGCTACGGTCAAAGCCGGCCCGCATCCGGACCTTATCTTTCTCGATGTACGCATGAGCGGCATGAGCGGCATCGAGGCCTTGCAGCACATCCGCTCGGTCAATCCGAAGCAACTCGTGGTGCTCATGACCGCCTTCGGCACCGCTCAGACCGCGATCGAGGCGATGAAGTACGGCGCCTTTGACTACGTGATGAAGCCGTTTGATCCGGCGAAGGTCCTGGCCCTCGCGCAAAACGCGCTCAAGGCGCATGCGGATCTTCGGGCGGTCGGCGACTACAAGCCGACGATCAACGCCGACGACTACCGCGAGGGCATCGTTGGCAGCTCGGGGGTGATGCAGGATGTTTTCAAGGTCATCGGTCAGGTCACGGCGAGCGACGTCACCGTCATGATCACCGGCGAAAGCGGGACCGGAAAGGAGCTCGTGGCGCGCTCGATCTGGAAGCACAGCCACCGATCGACCAAGGCTTTTATTGCGGTCAATTGCGCGGCGATTCCGGATAACTTGATCGAGAGCGAGCTGTTCGGTCACGAAAAGGGATCCTTTACCGGTGCGACGGTGCAGCGCATCGGCAAGTTCGAACTCTGCGACAAGGGCACGATCTTCCTCGACGAAATCGGCGACATGGCGCTCGCGACGCAGACCAAGATTCTCCGTGTGTTGCAGCAGGGTGAAATCCAGCGCGTCGGCGGCACCGAGACGATCCGCGTCGACGTGCGCATCCTCGCTGCGACCAACAAGGACCTTGAGGCGATGGTGAAGGCGAAGACGTTCCGCGAGGATCTGTATTACCGGCTGAACGTTGTGCGCATCAGGATGCCGGCCCTGCGCGAGCGCGGCGACGACATCCCGCAGATCGTGGATTTCTGCCTCCAGAATCTCGTCAAGCAGCGCAAGACCCGCGTGAGCAAGGTTTCACCCGAGGCGATGGCGGTGCTGACGCGCCATACCTGGCCCGGCAACGTCCGCGAACTCGAAAACGTGGTCTATCGCAGCGCGGTCATTGCCCAAGGTGACGCGATTTTGGTCAAGGATTTGCCGATTGAAATTTGCGAAGCCGTCGGGCTCCCCGTGAGCGCGGTGGCGGCCCCGGCCGTGCCACCGGAGGCCGTGGTGCCCACCCCGGTCGTCATCCCTTTGCCGGCCCCGGTCGCGCCGGCGCTCACCTTGGACTCGGCTTTGGATTTTGTCTTCGCCGAACTTGCCGCGGGCGACGGGCCGCTGCTGCCGCGGCTTGAACACGAAATGGTGGTGCGCGCCCTCGCGGCCGACGGCGGCGATGAGGCCAAGGCGGCCAAACGCCTCGGATTAACGAAGGCGGTTTTGCAGAAGAAGGTGAAGGAGTAGGATCGGCCAGCTTGGCCCATCAGCATGAGGAACGACGTCAACTTTGAGCTCGTCGCCCGCTTGCGGCTTCGCGCCCGCGTTGTAGCGCGGGCTGGCTCCGGCCCGGTCAGCGTGTAATCCGGTCGTGCCTGCGCTGACGTTCTATCTCGCTTCGGGAAACGCGCACAAAGTCGCGGAGCTTGTGGTCCTCGCCCGTGCTTCGGCGCTCGACGTGGCGATATTGTCCGCGCGCGCCGTGGGTGGCATGCCCCCCGTGGTTGAGGATGCGGGTACGTTTGTCGGCAATGCCCGGAAGAAGGCCGCCGCGCTCCGGACAAAACTGCCGCCCGGAAGTTGGGCGTTGGCGGACGACAGCGGCTTGTGCGCCGACGCCCTCGACGGGCATCCCGGCGTGGAATCGGCCTACTACGCGGGACCGCAGGGCGACGCGGCGGCCAATTTGCGGAAATTGACCGAGGTGATGCGAGGGGTTCCCGAGGAGCGCCGCGGCGCGCAGTTTCACTGTGTGCTGTACGCGCTGGGCCCGGCGGGTGAGGAACGGATTTTCGAAGGAATGTGTCCGGGGCACTTGTTGCGCGAGCCGCGCGGCGGCACGGGCTTCGGTTACGATCCGCTTTTCGTCCCCGACGGATCAGCTTTGAGTTTTGCCGAACTCGGCGACGCGGAGAAGAACCGCCTTAGCCATCGCGCGCGCGCCTGGGCCAAGCTGGCGGCGTGGGTGCGGGCGGGTGGCGCCCCGTTGGGTCTCGAGGATTGAGCGCGAAGCGGGCGGCCCATGCGAACCCGGGCAGGCTTGTTTCCGACGGCGTTGCGCGGTCGCGTAGGTCAGCTCGCTTGCGAGCGCAGTCGGGGCGTGCGCAAGCGCACTGACCTACGGTGGATCCCGGGCGACGCGTGCGCGCTTAAAGCCCCTTTTTTTGCTCCTGCTGGGCGTAGATCACCGCGGCTTGGGCGCGGTGGGACACATGAAGTTTCCCGAAGACGGTGCTGAGGTAGTTCTTTACGGTCTTATCGCTCAGATTCAGGCGGGCCGCGGCTTCCTTGTTGGTGCAGCCTTCGGCGATCAAGCTCAGTACCCGCTTTTCTTGGACGGAGAGTTGGGCGAGCGGGTCGCGCTGGCCGCCGCCGGCTTTGGCGAGCTGCATTACGCGCGTGGTGATCACCGGATCGAGGGCGGAAAGGCCTGCCGCCACGTCGCGGATCGCTTCGTCGATAATACCGTCGTCCAGGACCGAAGTCAGGAACAAGACGCGGGCCTCGTGGGGTTGCTGAAGGATCTGCCGGCAGGCGTCGACCCCGCTGCCGTCGGGCAAGCGGATGTCGAGGAGGACTACATCCGGTTTAAGTTGCGCCGCGGCCGCGACGCCCTCGGCCACGTTGGCGGCTTCACCCACGATTTCGAGGGAAGGCTCCATGCCAAGTAATGTACGCAGGCCGATGCGGACGACCTGACTGTCGTCGATGATGAGCAGGCGAATGCGGGCGGAGGCGGGCGTCATGAGGCGGCGGCGGAGGCGGAAACGGGTAGGGTGGCGAGGACTTGTGTGCCGACGCCGGGACGGCTGCTGACGGTCAGCGTGGCGCCGATCCGTTCGGCCCGGACCTGCATGTTGACCAGGCCGAAACCACCCTGGTGTCGGCGGTTCGAATCAAACCCTGTTCCATTGTCGGTCACGAGCAGGCGAAAGCCCGCGTCGTCGTGGTCGAGGTGCAGGGTCAACTCCGTGGCGTGGCCGTGGCGAAACGCGTTGCTCACCGCCTCGCGGGCAATCTGCAAGAACTCCAGACTTTGTTCGGGGCTGAACGCGGCGGCGGCGGTTTTATCGATCTGGACGTCGAGTTTGGCCGCGCGGCCCGCTTGCAACTCCGTGATTTGGCTGGCCATGGCGCGCACGAATCCGGCGCGCCGCAAGTGCTCGGGCGCCAGGCCGAGGATGTAGGCGCGCACGTCGCGGATCGTGGCGTTTAGTCCGTCGCGCATCCGGTCCAGCCGCTGCTCCGCCTCGTCCGGATCAGTTTTAACCAACGGGCGTATCGTCTCGAGGGTTAGTCCAGCCGCATACAGCGATTGGATGATGCCATCATGCAGGTCATGGCCGAGTCGGATGCGTTCCTCCAGGGATTGTTCGAGAAGCTTCTGTTTCAGGCGGACGTCGTCCTCGGCGAGGCGCCGCACGTCGCGCTCGCGGGCGAGCTCCTCGGCCTGGGCGACCGAGGATTGAGCCAAACGGGCAAGGGCGCCGGTCTCAGTGCGAACGGCGTTGAATGGAGCTTGGATTTCCTTCTCCTGCCGGCGCTGAAGCGTCTGGCTCACGAGGAGAACCAGCGTCAACGTGAGCGCGGTGCCGGCGAGCATCCGGGCGCCGCGCTGCGAGAATTGATACGCGCGGGTCGTCGCGGCTTCGGAGGCGGGTGCGCCGGGTTGATCGCTGCGCAGATCCTGCCAGGCGGGGACCGCGAGAAGGGCCGCCAACGCGACCAGTACGAGAAAAAGCGCCAGCGCGACGAAACGGGGCAAAGCATTCATACGGCGACGTGCGAATGCTGTCGGTGCGCCGCGCGTGCGTCAAAACTTTCGACATTTCCCCAACGGGGCGTTTTGTTGCCCGGCTCCGCATGAAGTCCTTCTACATTACGACCGCCATCGACTACGCGAACGGTTCGCCTCACCTGGGTCATGCCTATGAAAAGGTGCTGACGGACGTTATTGCCCGGTTTCGGCGGCAGATGGGGGACACGGTTCATTTCCTGACCGGCACCGACGAACACGGCCAGAAGGTGCAGGCGAGTGCGCGCAAACAGGGCATCGAACCGCAGGCGTACGTCGACAAGGTTTCGGCCGAATTTCAGGCGCTGTGTGCGCGGTTGGAAATTTCCAACACCGATTTCATCCGCACCACCGAGCCGCGGCACAAGCAGGTCGTCCGCGACATCCTCCAGAAACTCTTCGATCAGGGCGAAATCTACGAGGCCGAGTACCGCGGGTTCTACAGCACGCGGCAGGAGCAGTTCCTGCAGGAGAAGGATCGTCTGCCGGACGGTTCGTGGCCGGAAATTTTCGGTGAGGTATCCGAGATCGTGGAGAAGAATTATTTCTTCCGACTGAAGAAGTATCAGGAATGGCTGATCGAGCACCTGAACTCGCATCCGGACTTCATCTTTCCGAAGTATCGCCAAAAACAGGTCCTCGAGTTCCTCAAGGAGCCGCTCAACGATCTTTGCATCTCGCGGCCGCGCGAGCGGTTGGAGTGGGGCATCGCCCTGCCGTTTGCCGAAAACTACGTCACCTACGTCTGGTTCGACGCGCTCCTGAATTATTATTCCGCGGTGGTGGACAAGGGTCTGTGGCCGGCGGACTTCAACGTCATCGGCAAGGACATTCTGGTTCCGCCGCACGCCGTCTATTGGCCGATTATGCTTCATGCCTGCGGGCTGCCGCCGCCGAAGGCGCTGCTGGTCCACGGTTGGTGGCTGCAGGGCGGAGCCAAGATGTCGAAGAGCACCGGCGAGGTGGTAAACCCGCTCTCGCTCGTCGACCAGTTTGGCGTCGATGCCTTCCGCTATTTCCTGATCCGCGAGATGAACGTTGGTCAAGACAGCGAGTTCACCGTCGAGCAGTTCTTGGTCCGCTACAACAGTGAGCTCGCCAACAACCTCGGCAACCTCGTCAACCGCACGCTCAACATGGCCACGCGGTTCGCCGCCGGGGTGCTGCCCGCGGCGGAAGTCACCGAGGACGCCGAGCGAGAGTTGCAGGCGCTGTGGACGAAGACTCACGCGGAGCTCGTGCCGCTGTGCGAAGGCTTCCAATTTCACACCGCGATCGAGCGCACGATGGTCTTTGTCACTGCGACCAACGCCTACATCGAGAAGCGGGCGCCGTGGAAGCTCGGGAAGTCAGAAGCCCCCGCCGATCAAGCGCTGCTTCGCACGTCGCTCGCAACCATGGCCGAGGCATTGCGTTTAGCGGTGGCGGCTTTGCAACACGTCACGCCCTCGACCACCGTCAAAATCAACGCCGTCCTTGGCTACACCCCGGGACCGGATTGGCGCGCGGAGTTGGCCTGGGGCGCGAAGCTCAACGGGGCCAAGGTCGCGCCGGCGCTGGTGCTCTTCCCGCGCCCGACGCCACCGGCCGCGACGGCCCCGGGCAAGGCCTGACCGCTCCGGAGCCGCGGATGACGATCCTGCCGCTGCATCCTGCTGACAACGCTTCGCCGGAGGCGTTGTACGCGTTCCTCGGCCAGTGCCGGGCGGCGGCGGTGCGAGACGGCCACGCGAAGCTCGTGAGCATCTCGCTGGCGGTCGACGCGCTGGATCCGCTGGCGGTGCTCGAATCGATTTTCGAGCCGGGCGAACCCCACTTTTACGCGGAGCGCCCTGCGCTGGCGACGGCGATCGCGGGCGCGGAGGTGGCGGTGGCGCACGAGGCGAGCGGGCCGGGGCGTTTTGCCGACGTGCAGCAGTGGGTGACCGATACCGTGGCGCACACGATCGCCGTTGGCGATGTGACCGCGCCGTTTGGCGGACCGCATTTTTTCGCCGGCTTCACGTTTGGCGACGAGGTGGAGGCCGGGGAACCATTTCCCGCGGCTTTCGCCTTCGTCCCGCGCTGGCAGGTGGCGTTGGCGGGCTCGACCACGACCGCGGTGGCCAACCTTCTGGTGGCGCCGGATGCGGACCTGACGGCGCTCGCTTTGCGCGTGTGGCGGGCGCACCAAAAATTTCGCGGCTTTGGGTTTCAGGAGAGTGTCGAAAGCGAGATCGCGGCAAGACCGGCCCCGAAATTTTCACGCCGCGAAACCGGCGACTATCGGGCCAGCGTGGCGCGGGCGCTCGCGAAGATTGCGCGTGGCGACTTCAGCAAGATCGTCCTCGCGCGCGCGCAGGACCTCACCGCGGCGCAACCGTTGCACCCGCTGCAAATGTTGAACGGGTTGCGCCAGCGGTTTCCCGATTGCTATGCCTTCTCGTTCACACGCGGCGGCGGCCCGAGCTTCATCGGCGCCAGTCCGGAGCGGCTCGTCCGCGTGAGCCAAGGCCGGCTGGAAACCGAGGCGCTCGCCGGTTCGATCCGTCGCGGGGCCAGCGCCAGCGAGGACGCAGCACTGGCCGCTGCGTTGGCCCGCAGCGAAAAGGATCAGCGCGAGCACCGCCAAGTGCTCGACGATATCGTCGCGCGCCTAGGGCCGCTGGGCCTCAAACCGGAATTTCCGGCGACGCCGCAGGTCCGGCGCCTGGCCAACGTGCAACATCTCCATACGCCGGTGCAGGCGGCATTGCCCGAAACGGTGCCCCTGCTCGACGTGCTGGCGGCAATGCATCCGACCCCTGCGGTGGGAGGTGCGCCGCGCGACGCGGCAGTGGAGTGCATCCGCGGCCTCGAAGGATTCCCCCGCGGTCTTTACGCCGGTGCGCTGGGCTGGCTGAACGCGCGCGGCGGCGGCGAGTTTTTCGTCGGCCTGCGGTCGGCGTTGGTCGAAGGCGCGAGCGCTCGGGCCTATGCGGGCGCCGGCATCGTCGCCGGCTCGACCCCGGAGCGTGAATTCGCCGAGACCGAGCTGAAGTTCAAGGCGATGTTGGATGCGCTGGAAGGATGAGGAACGCTATGGGTTGAGCGTTGAGGCTTGAGCATCAGGCCGGGCGCGGCGGCTGCCCAACTGCCGGGGCCGGGCCTTGGGGAACCGCTTATTACGTTAGACCCGGCGCGAGAGGGCTCGACGCGGAGAGCGGCTTTGGCCTTCCTTTCGCTGCCTCCATGCTTCCCGTCCACGTCCCCGACACGCGCAACGTCAACACGCTCTGGGCCGGCGTGCTCGTCGAAACGCTGGTCCGTTGTGGCGTGAAGCGCGCGGTGGTTTCGCCGGGATCGCGTTCGACGCCGCTGGTTCTCGCCTGCGCGTCCCATCCGGGGCTCGAAACCATTCCGGTGCTTGATGAGCGCTCGGCGGCGTTTTTCGCCCTAGGCCTGGCAAAACAGGCGCTCCAACCGGTCGCACTTATTTGCACCAGCGGCACCGCGGCGGCGAATTATTTTCCCGCAGTGATTGAGGCGCAGGAAGCGGGCGTGCCGTTGCTCGTGCTCACCGCGGATCGTCCGCCGGAGTTGCGGGCCTGCGCTTCGGGCCAGACGATCGATCAGCAGAAGCTGTACGGTGACCACGTGAATTTCTTCCACGAACTGGCCGTGCCGGAGGCAACGGAGCCGCGCTTGCGCTACCTGCGGCAAACCGTGGGGCAGGCGATCCGTCGCACACTCGAGCCGTCGGCCGGGCCGGTGCATCTCAACGTGCCGTTCCGGGATCCGCTGGCCCCGCTGGAGGACGAGGGTACGACCGCGCGCGTCGCGGCCGCGATCGATTGGGGGCGTTTCTTCTCCCATCTCCCGATACGGTCTCCAGGCGGCTGTTACACGTTACCGCCGGCGATCCAGGCGGATGTCCACGGCGCCATTGTGATCGGACCGGCGCAACCGGGTGAAGTCGGGACCTATATCAGCGCCGTGGCGGAAATCGCCCGCCGGCTCGGTTGGCCCGTGCTGGCTGACGCGCTGTCGCCGGCGCGACAGTACCTCGCGCAGATTCCGCATCTCGTCACGACCTACGACATCGTGCTCCGAAATCCTGCGGCCGCCGAGCGACTGAAACCCGAGGCGGTGCTTTGCCTCGGCGGCTGGCCGACCAGCAAGGTTTTGCGCGGATGGCTGGAGGCGAGCGATGCCACGGTGTGGCTCGTCTCGGACCGGCCGGACAACCGCGACGGACTGCACCTGCGCACCCAGTCGCTGACGGTTTCGCTGCCCGCGTTGGCTGCCGTGGTGCCCGCGGCCCTCGATGTAAACGGATACCAGCGGATGTGGGCGCGGTACGAGGAGCGAATCCGGCCGCAACTCGACGCCCGGTTCGCGGCGGAAAATGATTTCTTTGAACCCAAGGCAGCCTGGTTGCTCGCGCAGCAGTTGCCGGTCGCGACGCCGGTGTTTGTGGCGAATTCGATGCCAGTGCGCGATGTCGAGTATGTCTGGCCGGCGGGCAACCGCCGCCTGCGTCCGCTCTGCAACCGTGGGGCCAACGGAATTGACGGCACGCTTTCGACCGCACTCGGCACGGCCCACGCCACGGGGCGGGCCACGGTGCTGCTGACCGGTGATCTTTCGCTGCTCCATGATGCGAACGGATTCCTGCTGGGCCCGAAGTTTCGCGGGGCCCTGACGATCGTGTTGATCAACAACCGCGGGGGCGGGATTTTCGAGCACCTGCCGGTGGCGCAGTCCGAGCCGTTTTTCGAAGAGTATTTCGCGACACCGCAGGCCACTGATTTTGCGGCGTTGGGTGTCGCCCACGGCGTGCCGCACGTCGTGGTGCGCGATTGGGCGCATTTCACCGAGCTCGTGCAAGTGTTGCCTGCGGCTGGAATTCGCGTGCTTGAACTGCGCACCGACCGGAAGCACGACGCGGCCGCGCGGAAGCGGTGGTTCGGCGAATTGGCGGCGACGCTCGGCTAGGGTGCGCGCAGTTTGCCGTCGGTGCTGTGGCCGGGCCTTGCCTACAACTCAATCCGCGATCCAAACCAGATCGCCGACGCGGACTTCCTCGTAGAGCTCGACCAGTTCCAGGTTTCGCATGAGCACGCAGCCGGAACTGAGCGGCTGACCGATACGGTCCTCGTGGTTGGTACCGTGAATGTAGACGTAGCGCTCGTAGGTGTCGACCTCGCCCCCGAGATTAACCCCCGGCTCGAGGCCACGCAGCCAGAGGATGCGGGCGGTGATCAAATTATGGACGGCCTCGGGGTCCGCGGCGATGTGTTCGTTAAAGTGACGACCGGTCGGGACGCGTGACTTGAAGACCATCCCCGGGGGCTGGCCTGCGCCAATCCGCTCCGCGATTTCATGCAGCCCGCGCGGCGTGCCCAGCGAGTCCTTCACGTTACAGGGCGGTCGCTTGGAGGTGGAGACAACGTAACTCCTTACCAGATCAGAACCCCGAAAAAATTGCATTGTCGCGGTACTGATCCTGACCGCGAGGATGCGTTCTCGGGGCTTGATACCGAGGCGGGCGCAAGCTTTGTTGACCAGCTCTACTGGAGACACACCTGTGAATAACGCATCCATCAATGTCGGTATCGTCGGCGCCACTGGTGCCGTCGGTCAAGAGCTCCTTGGGCTCCTGCATGATCGCAACTTCCCGATGGCGTCGCTGCGGCTCTTCGCCTCGGCTCGCTCCGCGGGCAAAGTCATCGAGTATGCAGGCAAGAAATACACCGTTGAGGAGGCGAAGCCGGGCGTCTTCACCAAGGTGGATGTGGCGTTCTTCGCCGCCGGCGGCTCGGTCACCCGCGCCCTCGCGCCCGATGCCGTCAAGGCGGGCTGCCTCGTGATCGACAAGAGTTCGCATTACCGGATGGACCCGGACGTGCCGCTCGTGATCCCCGAGATCAATCCCGAGGAACTGCGCAACCACAAGGGCATCATCGCCAATCCAAACTGCTCGACCGCGGTGACGCTCATGGCGTTGTGGCCGCTGCACAAGGCCTTCGGGCTGAAGCGGTATTTTGCCTCCACGTACCAGTCGGTTTCGGGCACCGGTGCCGAGGCAGTGCGCGAGTTGGAGGACCAGATTCACTCCCATGTAAAGGGCGCGCCGATCACCAAGAAGGTCTACGCCTACCAGATCGCGTTCAACGTGATCCCGCAGGTCGATAGTTTCGGCCCCAACGGCTACACGGGGGAGGAAACCAAAATGATGCTCGAGAGCCGCAAGATCATGGGGCTGCCGAACCTCAAAGTTTCCGCCACGACCGTCCGCGTGCCGGTGGTGCGGGCGCACTCGATTGCGGTGAACGCCGAGTTTGAGCGTCCCGTCAGCGTAGAGGCCGCCCGGGCCGCCATCACCGCCTTCGAGGGGGCCGAGTTGAATGATGAGCCGGCGAAACAGGGTTACCCGACGCCGCTCGACTATTCCCGCAAGGTGAAGTGTGGCGTGGGTCGTATCCGGATCGACACCGCGTTGGACAACGGCCTCGCGCTGTGGGTGAGCGGCGATAACCTCTGGAAGGGTGCTGCGATGAACGCGATCCAGAACGCCGAGCTCATGGTCCGCGAGGGTCTGCTTAAGCATCGCTGACGTCGTTTACAGGGGCGGGGATACCCCGTCTGTGCACCCACTTAATCCTCCGTCAATAATTCCTTGTCATAGTGCCTGCCGGGAGGCTTTGTTGGTCATTTGGTTTGGACGTTTAGCTCAGTTGGTTAGAGCACCTCGCTTACACCGAGGGTGTCGGGGGTTCGAGTCCCTCAACGTCCACCAGCCTTCGCCCGCGGCTCCGCGAGCTTCGGCTGGCACGCCCGCCGGTTTTAGTATCTGCTAATCCTTTCTTTTTTCCACACCTCCATGCGACACACGATCTCCGTCCTCGTTGAGAACAAGTTCGGCGTTTTAGCGCGCGTCTCCGGGATGTTCTCCGGCCGCGGCTTTAATATCGACTCACTCAACGTCGCGCCGACGCACGACTCGACGCTCTCCCGCATCACCGCGGTCCTGAATGGCGACGAAGCGCAGCTCGATCTGTGCATCAAGCAACTCCGCAAGCTCGTGAATGTCGTCGAGGTCCTCGACTTCAAGGAGGGGCAGGCCGTCGCCCGCGAGCTCATTCTCGTGAAGGTCAAGGCCGATGCCAAGACCCGCCCCGAAGTCCTCCAAATCAGCGGCATCTTCCGCGCCAAGATCATTAATTTGTCCGCCGACTCGCTGATCATCGAGGCCACCGGCGATGACGAGAAGGTAAACGCACTGCTCGGTCTGCTCGAGCCGTTCGGCATCCTTGAGCTCGCCCGCACCGGTCGTCTGGCGCTCAAGCGCTGAGCACGGTTGAAAGCTGAAACTTGAAGGTTGAAAGGACCCAACCTCCCGCTTCCGCTCCTTCAACTTTCTTCCTTCAACTACCAACCCTAAAATTTCTCACCACATGCCCGCCAAAGTCTACACCGACAAAGACGCCGATCTCGGCGTGTTCGCCAACAAAACGCTCGCCGTCCTCGGCTACGGTTCGCAGGGCCACGCCCATGCGCTCAACCTGAAGGACAGCGGTTGCAAGGTCATCATCGGCCTTTACCCGGGTTCGAAGTCGCGCGCCGTCGCCGAACAGCATGGCTTCGAAGTCGTCGATACCGCTGAGGCGGTTCGTCGTGCGGACGTCATCATGATCGGCCTGCCCGACATGAAGCAGGCGGACGTCTATCTGAGCGATATCCTCCCGAACTTAAGCAAGGGGAAGACGCTGCTCTTCTCCCATGGGCTCTCGGTTCACTTCGGCCTCATCAAGCTGCACAAGGACATCGATTGCATCATGGTCGCCCCGAAGGGGCCCGGCCACATGGTCCGCCGGCTCTACGCCGAGGGCAAAGGCATGCCGGCTCTCGTCGCCGTCGCGCAGGACAAGTCCAAGACCGCGCTCAAGCAGGCACTCGCCTGGGCCAAGGGCATCGGCTCCACCCGCGCGGGCGTGCTGAAGACGTCTTTCAAGGAAGAGACCGAGACCGACTTGTTCGGCGAGCAGGCCGTGTTGTGCGGTGGCGCAAGCGCCCTCGTGCAGGCCGGCTTCGAAACGCTGGTCGAGGCCGGTTACCAGCCCGAGATGGCTTACTTCGAGTGTCTGCACGAGCTGAAGTTGATTTGCGATCTCATGTACGAGAGCGGCATCGCCGGCATGCGTTTCTCGATTTCCGAAACCGCCAAGTACGGTGACATCACCCGCGGTCCTCGCGTCGTGAACAAGCAGACCAAAGCCGAGATGAAGAAGATCCTGAAGGAGATCCAGTCCGGCAAGTTCACGCAGGAGTGGGTCAAGGAGCACAAGGGCGGCCTCAAGAAGTACCACGCCCTGCTCAAGGCCGGCGAGAAGCACCAGATCGAGAAGACCGGCGCTTACCTCCGTTCGATGATGCCCTGGATGACCAAGAAGAACATCAAGGGTGTCCAGGCTTCCTATTCCTGATTTCAACTCGAGTTAAGAAATTCCGGGCGCAGAGATTTACCCCTCTGCGCCCTTCGCTTTTCCAATGACGAAACTCGTCCTGGCCACGCGCAAGAGCCCGCTCGCCCTTGCCCAAACCGAAATGGTCGCGGCGCATCTGCGCAACCAGCTCGGCGTGGAGACCGAGTTGCTGCGGATCGTCACAACCGGCGACAAGCAGACCGAGTGGTCGTTGGAAAAGCGCGGCGGCAAGGGGCTCTTTACCAGCGAACTCGAGGCGGCTTTGCTGCGCGGCGAGGCCGACGTGGCCGTGCACAGCACGAAGGACCTGCCGGGGGACATGCCGGACGGTCTGGCCATCGGCGGCTACATGCCGCGCGTCGATACGCGGGACGTCCTCGTCCTCCGAATTGGCATCGACGAACCGAAGTTGATCGCGACCGGCAGCCCGCGGCGTCGCGCCCAGATTCAGGCGGTTTTCCCGAACGTCGCGTTCACCGAGATCCGCGGTAATGTGGACACGCGACTCCGCAAGATCGGCGAACAGCACGTGGCTGATGGTACGATTCTCGCCGCCGCCGGCATGAAGCGTCTCGGCATCGATTCCTGGCCT
The DNA here is from genome assembly GCA_903820035.1 of uncultured Opitutia bacterium. GTDB lineage: Bacteria > Verrucomicrobiota > Verrucomicrobiia > Opitutales > Opitutaceae > ER46. The sequence goes on along the minus strand of CAIJFT010000127.1, from coordinate 22,518 downwards.
GGCGTCGAATTCGCCCCGCTTTCGTTCGATCAAATGGTGCCTGCGGTCGGGCAGGGGGCGATTGCCATCCAGTGCCGCGAGGCGGACGCCGCGAAATTCGCCGCCGTCTTTGACGCCGCGACGATGCGGTCCGTGACGGTCGAGCGGGCGTTTCAACATGCCCTCGGCGGCGGCTGTCACACGGCGTTTGCCGCCCACGTGGCCGGCGACACGCTTCATCTGTTTCACGAGAACTGCGGGATTCGCAGCCTGATACTCAGCGCCGCCGACTTCGCCGCTCCCGCCGAGACCGCGACGCGCGTGCTCCGCGAATTCGGACTACTTTCATGAGTAAACTCCCGTTGGCTGGACGCCGTGTCGCCGTGACCCGTGCGCGTGAGCAATCGCCGGAACTATCCGGCAAGCTCTCCGTTCTAGGAGCGGAGGTCATTGAACTACCGCTCATCACGGTATCCGCGGAAATCGACAAGTATGCCCTGGTCGATGTGTTCGGTGAACTGGGTGGTTACGATTGGATCGTGTTCACCAGCGCGAACGGGGTGCGGTATTTCTTCGACGAATTTCATCGCATCTACGACGACATCCGGTCCCTCGGCCTGCTGCGCTGCGCCGCTGTCGGTGATACCACCGCCGCCGCCATCCGGGCGCAGCACCTCAAGGTTGAGTGCCAGCCCAAGGTTGCGACCGCCGCAGCCTTGGCCCACGACATGATCGCAACCGGTAGCCTCGACAGCGCGAAGGTGCTGGTCATCACGGGTAACCTCAACCGCGACGAATTCGTCATTCAGCTCGAAGACGCTCGGGCCATCGTCGACCGCCTCCAAGTTTATAAGACCGAGAAGACGGATCTCTCCGCCGATCCGGCTGCGGCTGATTTTCGCGAGCGGGGTGCGGATGCGATCCTTTTTGCGAGTTCGTCCGCGGTGCAGTCCTTCGTTGATCAGGCGGCGGCATTAAAGCCGGCGAAAAATGCGACCCGGCCACTCGCCGGAAGCATCGGCCCCCAGACCAGCGAGACGATGAAGCAGGTCGGCATGCCGATCGATTTCACCGCAAAAATGCCGAGCCTAGACAGCCTTGTGCTCGCCCTCGTGGCGAAGCTTGCCAAGTAACCGTTTGCTGAAGGTCAGCGGGGTCCGGTGGGTGATTGCCGCTGACTACGCCTTCGTCGGGACGATTCAACTCAAGCGGGAGGCCGGAGCGGGCAGTGGGTTCTTCCGGCCCCGCTCGAATTAAGGCCCGAAGATGAGAGCTGATTTAACCGGTCCGCTCGATTGCTTCCATCGCAATTGCGCAGGCTTGCCAATCGGCGACGGGCGGTTTTCCCGGCAACCGTGCGCTAGCCCTATGCAGTGTCGCCCTGGCCTCACGGCGACTGTCCGGGCGCCGTGAGGCCGAGCGTCGACATTTCCCGCGTGTCCCGGAGGTTATCGCGCCAGCCGTTGACCGCCGGATGAATCAGGCGAACCACGGTATTATAGGCGAGCGGGATCACCGGCATCTCCTCGAGTATTATCCGGTCCAATTCCTGATAGAGCGCATGCCGCGCGGTGCGGTCCATGGTCGAGGCGGCGCGATCGTAGAGGCGATCGTAGGCGGCGTTCTTCCAGTGGGAGTCGTTGAATTCGCTCGTCGAGTGGCAGAGAAGAAAAAGTTCGGCACACTCGGGGGTGAACGGATTCCAACCCGCCCGGGCCAAGTCGTAACGACCAGTCCGCCGCGAATCGAGGAACACCTTCCACTCCTCGTTGCGCAACTCCACCTCGATCCCGAGCTCGCGTCGCCAGATTTGCTGCAGCGCCTCGGCGACATCGCGGTTACGCTCGGAGGTGTTGTACAGGTAGGAAAGTTTGGGGAATCCCGCCCCGCCGGGAAATCCGGCGGACGTGAGGAGGCGGCGCGCTTCGTCCGCGCCCGCGCTGATCCGATGGCGTGGCGCATAGTCGCCCATGCCGGGCTGGCCGAGGGACAACGCCGGTAGTTCCCCCCGGCCGAGCACCTTCTCCGCCAGTTGGGTCCGGTCGATGGCAAACGCGAGGGCCTGCCGCACCCGCGCATCGCGGAGTACCGCGTGCTCGGTGTTCACGTTGAGATAGTGCAATCCGAGACGCGGCGTGACGTGTAACTGCCCGGGTAATTCCTTGCGGTACGTCGGCAGCTTGTTTGCCGGCACGCCCGAGGTGAGGTGGAGCTGTCCGCTGCGGTACGCGCGGTCCTCGGTGTCCAGGCTTTCGATCGGATAATAATGAATCTCGCGCAGACGCCCGCGGCCCGTCTCCCGAAAAAACGGATTACGCTCGAGCTCCAACGGATGATTCGGCGTCCACGCCTTCAAGCGGTAGGGACCGTTGCTGATCATCTTGCCTGGTCTCGTCCACCGCCCCGCCGGGTTGGTCCAGCCGCCATTGGCCTCGATGGACGCGCGGTGGACGGCGACGAACGGGTAGGTCTCCAGATAATTGAGCAACGGTGGCAACGGAGCGCGCAGCCGGATCCGAAGGATGAACGTCCCCGCCGCACTCACGCCGACGGTCGCCGGATCCGTCGTCTTACCACGGTGATAATCTTCGGCGCCGGCGATGGGGTAGGCGAGGTTGGCAAGGGTCCCGGCGAGGCCCGGTTCGACGATCCGGACGAACGAGGCGCGGTAATCCTCGGCCGTGACTGGGTCGCCGTTCGACCACCGCCCGTCCTGACGTAGGAAGAAGGTGTAAGTCAGGCCGTCAGCGGAAATCTCCCACCGCTCCGCGCCGTTCGGAAGGACCTCGTTAACGTTGTCCGGATTGGCCACAACGAGGGCGTCGAAGAGCTCGTTGATAATAAAAGCCTCGGGCGCGCCGGAGTTACGCTGCGGGTCGAGGGTGGACGGTTCAACCCCGTTGCCCGCGTGTAGCACCTGCTCCCGGATGCCGCGATCAACCGTCGACAGCCTTGGCTGACATGCGGTCAGCAGACCGACCCCAGCAAGCAGGAGAACCAAGGGCGCAAGACGCGGAGAGGACATGGCCAACGGTGCGGAGGGCAAAAGAGGAAAACGGGGCCGGGGACGTAAATGCAGACTCGGCAAACGCCGCGAGGCGAGGCAAGTTTTGACCGCTCCGTCGTTGCGGGGCGCTTCCCCCACCATGATTGATGGCATTCGCTTTAAGGTTTGCGGTCTCACGTCGATCGTCGACGCGGAGTTTGCCGACCGTTGCGGGGCGGACTACCTCGGTTTTATTTTCTACCCTAAGTCACCGCGGCACGTCTCGCTCGCCCAGTATCAAGCGATGGCTACGCGACTGCCCGACCGGCGCAAAGTTGCGGTATCCGTCGCACCGTCATTGACGGAACTCACCGCGCTGCGGGAGGCCGGCTTCGACTTCTTTCAGATTCACTACCCCGCGGAGACCCCGGCCTGGCAGATCGCCGACTGGTCGCATGCGGTCGGCCGCGAGCGCCTGTGGCTGGCGCCGAAACTACCGCCAACCGACGACGTGCCGGAGGGCGCGCGGACGGCGGCCAAGTTCATTTTGCTCGATACGTTTCACGCCGCGGGATTCGGCGGTTCGGGCCAAACCGGGGACTGGGCAAAGTTTTCCCGCCAGCAGGCGGCGCACCGCGACACGACTTGGATTCTCGCCGGCGGCTTGAATCCGGAAAATATCGGCGAGGCGCTGACGCGCAGTGGCGCGCGCTGGGTTGATGTGAACAGCGGGGTTGAGGCTGCCCCGGGGGTAAAGGACGACGCGAAGTTGAAGCGTTTCGTGGTGCGGCTCCACGAGGCGGCGGTCGCCCGGGCGCAACTGGCCGCCGGGTCGTCCCCCTAACGGTCGGCCGCCGCTTCCAGCGCGAGAAGCCCGCGCTTGATTTTCTCGCCAAAGGCAAAACCGGTCAGTGCCCCGTTGGCCCCGATCACGCGGTGACAGGGCACGATGACGCAAATCGGATTCGTGGCGTTGGCGCGTCCAACGGCGCGGGCCGCGGCGGGCCGACCGAGCGCAGCGGCGACCTCGCCGTAGGAGCGCGTTTTGCCGTAGGGAATCCGCTGCAATTCGGTCCAGACCGCGATTTGAAACGGCGTGCCCGCCGGGGCCAACGCCAGCGAAAAAACCGGCCGCCGGCCCGCAAAGTACTCCTCCAATTGCGCGCGGATCCCGGGCTCGGCCGGCGGAGCATCGATCACGGTGTACGGCGACTTGAGACGTTGGCGCAACGCGGTCTCGTCGCCAAATGCCGTGGCGACGACCGCGCCGGCGGGGTTCATGGCATAGAGGAAGCGGCCGAATGGCGTGCGCAGCGTGGCGACGAAGACGTTCATGCGGAAGTCGGTTGGGTGAATAGCCAGAGGTGAGACACGGACCAAATGGGGCAGGGGGCGGATTTCGAAATGAGTCGCGGTAACTCGGCTACGGTCCGCCGATGATCAAGTCGAGGGAGCAAGGGAAGCGAGCAACCGCTTTAGGCACAAGAACCCCAGCCACGGAGCTTATCAAACGCGGGACCTCGAACGTTCGGATTTTTCCGCGTCGCTTCGACGCCGCCCTCAAGCCGTCGAATACAATTGCAGCACCGTGAGCGGCACGTGTTCCAGCGTGCGCTCGTGGGTCGCGGTCAGGATGACGGGGGCTGGCACGTTCATTTCGAGTAATTCCAGCCAGCGCTCGGCGCAGACGCACCAGCGGTCGCCGGCCTTCAACCCGGGGAAGCCGTATTCAAGTCGCGGCGTCGAGAGGTCGTTGCCGACGACGCGGCTGGCCGCGAGAAAATCCTCGGTTACCTCGACGCATACCGTATGGCAGCCGTGATCCTCGGCGCAGGTGTCGCAGCGGCCGTTGCGAAAAAAGCCGGTCACTGGGTCCTCCGAGCACGGCTTGAGCGGACCACCGAGGACATTGCGTGAGGGAAGGGGCGACATGGGGGAAAGAAATCACGGTTGCGCCGGACGATGCACGACTTGATTTTCACTGCATGGCTACCACCTACGAAACCCTCCGGGCCGACATCATCACCGCGATGAAGGCGCGCGACTCCGTGACCACCACCTCGCTCCGCACGGCCGACGCCGCGATCAAGCGGGCGGCGATGGACGCGAACAAGGAAATCGACGAAACGCTCGCGATCTCGACCCTGCGCAAGGCGGTCAAGAACCTGGCCGACGCCAATGTTGAATTTGCCAAAGGTGGCCGGGCCGATCTGATCGCCGCAAACGAGATCGAAATCCGCGTGCTGGAAAAATATCTGCCCAAAGGAATAGAGGGAGCGCCACTGGAAGCTTTGATTGCCGCGGCGATTCAGGAGACGGCGGCGGTCACCAAGAAGGACATGGGCAAAGTGATCGGCGCGCTGAAAAAGCTGCCCGAGGCGGCGCTGATCGACTTCGGCGTGGTGAGCAAGCTCGTCCAGGCGAAGCTGCCGTAAGGTCGTCGGACCGGGTGGAGCCCCCGCGATATAGCCCTGCGCGGGAGTGCAGGAAGGATCCGGCTCGTAGCATGCCCTGCGCCCACGCCCAAGGCTGCTCAACTCCCACTCAGAGGAAACTCGATTGCCGCGGGGCCTTGGCGGCTAGCCGCGCCTCTTCCTCTGCTGGCGTGGCGTTGAGGTGGCGCGGCGGCTTGGAGGCCTTGGAGGCCACGGCGGCTTCGCGGTCGGTGACAATTCGATCGCAAATTTGGTGAAAGTGGAGGCGCAGCCACTGGTCGGTGCTGGAGCCGGCGCGATAATCGGCCGGGCCATAGCCGTGGATGCGGCCGGATTGCAGCAAGCGGTCGTTTTGGGCAAACTCGGCCGCCTTTTCCGGATTGTAGACCGCGTAGGTGCGGCCGCCACCCGACTTGACCACGGAGAAACTCGGGACGTCGCTCGGGCCATCCGCGATGTAGAGCATGTTCTGCAGCGGGATTCGCCGGTCCTCCTCTGCCATCTTGGAATTTACGTCGATGGCCGGATTGCGGTTCGTGCCCTTGTTGATCTCGAAGATGGCGCGCGTCTTGGTCGTGTTGTCGATAACCATGCCGATTTGGGCAATCTCGGCGGAGGCCTCGAGGGCCATTTCGTTTTGTTTGAGGAAGCCGGGCTGAAGCGGGTTTTCGACGAACTCACAGGCCCAGATGCCGTCGACATGCGGGGCGATGGCGCTACCGCGGATCATCGGCGCAATCCCAGTGCTTACGATGTAATGCTCCACCGAGATTTCGTGTTTCACGTATTCGGGGCGCTCCTGAACGAAGGTTTTCGCGCGACCGAAGAACTCAGGCAGGCCGGGATAAAATTGGATGTCCCGGCCGCAGTCGGCGAGGGCCTTGTTGTTCAAGCCCTGCAGCGGACCGGCGAGCACATAGGTCAACAGATGGTTGAGGTAGGCGATCTCCGGGGAGAGGTGGTAGCCACGTTTACGATAATGGTCGGCCAGACGATTGGTCTCCTCCCAGAACGTCGCCTCGTCGATGTTGTACCGGCGGAACAGGGGCGACTGCATGTATTCTGGGATTAACGTCTTGTCGAAGTCCCAGATGCACGCGATGGTGTTTTGAGTGAAAAGTGTCGTGGCCATTGCTGATCAACATCGCTAGGCGACCCGCCTCGCGTAATGAACGCCGCCATGCCTAGCGCAACGGGCGGCTCGCGCAATTCGCAAATGGCCCGACCGTCTCACCGTTTTCATGGACGAACTTCCCGAACTAGCTCCTTTTCAGCACCGCCTCGATGAACTCGGGGCGCAGATGGCGGAGCCTACGTTCTACGGCAACCCTCGCCGGGCGGCCGATGTCACCCGTGAACACCAGAAGCTCACTGAGTTGGTCGGCAACCACCACGCGCACGAGCGGCTGGGGCGGGAAGTCATCGAGGCGGAGGAGATGGGCCGCGATCCGGCGGCCGATGCCGAGCTGCGCGAGTTGGCCACCGTCGAATTGCCCGACCTGCGCCGCCGGCGTGAAGAACTGCGGCAGGCGGTGCTATTGGCGATGATCCCGCCGGATCCGACCGACTCGCGTAATACGGTGATGGAAATCCGGGCGGGCACGGGCGGCGACGAGGCCAGTCTCTTTGCCGCGGAACTCTTTCGCTTGTATTCGAAATACTCCGACTCCCGCGGCTGGAAGATCCAACCGATGAGCAGCAGCACGTCGGAACGCGGCGGCTTCAAAGAAGTGATTTTTCTCATTACCGGCTCCGATGTCTACAAGCAGCTCAAGTTCGAGAGCGGCGTGCATCGCGTCCAACGCGTCCCGGTCACCGAGGCCAACGGCCGCATTCACACTTCGACCGTCACCGTTGCGGTGTTGCCCGAGGCGGAGGAGGTCGACGTCGAGATCGATCCCCAGGACCTGGAGATCACGGTCACACGGGCGAGCGGACCGGGCGGACAGGGCGTCAATACGACCGATTCCGCCGTGCAGATGATGCATAAACCCACCGGCCTGACGGTCTATTGCGCCGATGAGCGTTCGCAGCTCAAGAATAAGGCCAAGGCGTTAACGGTGCTGCGCTCGCGCCTGCTCAAGCGCCGGGAAGACGAGGAAAAGGCGAAGTACGCGGCGGCGCGGCGTAGCCAGATTGGCTCCGGGGATCGCAGTGAGCGGATCCGGACCTATAATTTTCCGCAGAACCGCCTCACCGACCACCGCATCGGACTCACGCTTTACAGCCTGCCGCAGGTGATGGAGGGCAACGTCAGTGGGATTATCGCGGCGCTCCAGAAAGCCGACTACGAGGAGAAACTCGCGGCGCTGACCGGCCACGACTTCACTCCGGCGCGCGTAACCACCGAGGACGACTGAGATGTTGACCGTCCTGGAGATTATCAAGAAGACCACCGAGTACTTCGTCGGGAAGGGCCTCGACTCCGCGCGGCTGAACGCGGAGTTGCTGATCGGACACGCTCTCGGGCGGAAGCGCATGCAACTCTACATGGAGTTCGAGCGTCCGCTCACGGAAGCAGAACTGGATAAAATCCGGCCGCTCGTGCGCCGGCGCGCAGCGCATGAGCCGCTACAGTACATCATCGGGGAAACCGAGTTTCACGGGCTGAAACTCAAGGTCGACCGGCGGGCGCTGATCCCCCGGCCGGAGACCGAACTCCTGGTCGAGCATATTGCGACTGCGGCGGCTTCTGCGCCGGCCAAGCGGATTCTAGATCTGGGCACGGGTAGCGGTGCCATTGCGCTGGCGCTGGCCCGGCTGTTGCCCGAGGCGAGCGTCACCGCGGTCGATCGCAGCACCGCTGCGCTTGAATTAGCGCAGGAAAACGCCGCGTCCACCGGGTTGGCCGACCGGGTGGTTTTCCTGTGTTCGGACTGGTTCGCGGCGGTCCCGCCGGAGCCCTACGATATCGTCGTCTCGAATCCGCCTTACTTGACCGCGGAGGAAACCGCCCTGACCGCGCCGGAAGTGCGCAATTTCGAACCCCTCGATGCGCTCACCGCAGCAGATGCGGGCGTGGCGGATTTGGCCCGGATTATCGCGGGAGCGCCGGCCTTCCTTGCGCCGGGCGGCTGGCTGGCGCTGGAATCCGGAATTGCGCAGCACGCGCGCTTGCAGGCGTTGTGCAGCGAGGCGGGATTCACGGCTGTCCAGTCGCTGCCGGACTTGGCTGGCCGTGATCGGTTCATTTTGGCCCGGCGAGGCTAGGTCGGAGCGAACGTGAGCTGCGCTGTCGCGCGGCTTTCACCCTTAGCAACTCGAGCGTTTACAGAAGGATGAAGCCTCGTCGGAGCGCAGCGACAACGTGGTCCTCCGGCGTTACCCCCTTTTCGCCTCCGGCTCAAACGCGACTGCAGAAATTGTGGGACAGCTCTAGCCGGGCGAATTTCTCTGATGCAGGACAGCCTGTCGCGCAGGTTGGTCGGGCAATGACGTGCCGCCATTGTTGGCCTAGGCGCGCCGAGGGATAGTCCGGAAAAAAAAGGCCCGATGCGTTCGTCGGGCCTCGGGCAATACCAGCCAGGGAGGGGGATCAGCCGCCCTTGCTGGACAAAGCGGTCAGGGGGGCGCGGGTACTGGCCCAAGCCTCGCTGTTCTTGCCGAGTTCGATCGCGTCGTTAACGACCCGTAGGGCCTCGCGCAGGTGCACGTCGGCCTTCAGGTAGGTTTCGTTCTCCTCGAAATCATCGAACTCATCATCGTCCGCGTCCTTCTTTGGCGCCTTAATTCTCGGCGGCGGCGGGGCACCGAGATAGAACGTCTTGAACGCATAGTCGTCCTTGGCGATGCGTTCCTTCTCGGCCTTCAACTCCTTGCGGAAGATATCATCGCCGGCCTTTTGCGCGCGGCGCTCGTCGAGATTCACCGAGATCAATTTCTGCTCCTGCTTCGATTTGAACCAGTCGACGTAGCGCCGGAGGTAGGTGAACTCTTCTAGCTTCGCCTGTCGCTCCTGACTGGCTTGGCGTAGGGGGCTAAGGACCTTGGTGATTAGTTTTTCGCCGGCAAAAATGCTGGTGGGGATCTGATCCCAGACGAGGGCGCGGGGCAGGTCGGATTCGCCGATCGGCAGGCAATCTTCGATCGAAGGCAGGGTGATGTCGGGAACGACGCCCTTAAGTTGGGTCGAGGCACCGCTCGGCAAATAATATTTCTGAATGGTGAATTTCACTGCGCCCGTCTTCTGCGGCGACGTGGCGAGGGCGCGGGACAGCTGTTTCATCTCCACGACTTGTTGCACCGAACCTTTGCCGTGGGTGGAGCTGTCGCCGATGATGATGGCGCGGCCATAGTCCTGCAGCGCGCCGGCCACGATTTCGGACGCCGAGGCGCTGAAGCGGTCGACGAGCACGGCGAGCGGGCCGGCGTACGCGATCCGTGAATCCTTGTCGCTATCGACCTGAATCTCCCCGGTGAAGCTCTTCACCTGCACCACGGGACCCTTTTGGATGAAAAGACCGGCGAGATCGATGGCCTCGGTCAGAAAGCCGCCGCCGTTCCTCCGCAGGTCGAGCACAAGCCCCTGCATGCCCTGTTGCTTTAACTGCTCGATCAGGCGCGCGACATCCTTGGACGCAGAACTGCGCTCGGAGTCGGTGTCGCCATCTTCGCCTTCGCTGTAGAAAGCGGGCAGGGTGATGACACCGAGCGGCTGGGTTTTGCCTTCGGCGCCCTCGGCCGGAACTTGGAAAACGGCGGCGCGGGCGCGGGCGGAATTGATTTTCACGATGTCGCGTGTGATCACGACCTGCTTGCGCACGGAGCTGTCGGTCGCGTCGCCGGGCTGCACGGTAAGTGTGACCTCGGTGCCTTTCTGACCCCGGATTTTCTCGACGATCTTGCGCAACTTCATGCCGAGGATTTCGACCGGCTCGGAACCCTTTTCCGTCACCGCGATGATTTTATCGTTGGGTTTCAACTGCCGGCCCAGATCAGCCGGCCCACCGGCGACGATTTCCTTCACGACGCAGACGTCCTCCTCCAGTCCCAGAATCGCGCCAATGCCGACCAGCTTCAGCTTCATCTGAATCCCGAAGTCCTCGAAAGTGGAGGCGGAAAAATACGTCGAGTGTGGATCGTAGAGTTTGGCGATGGTGCCGAGGTAGATTTCCGCGAGATCGGTACCCTCGAATTCGGCGAGGTACTTCAGCATGCGCTCGTAGCGTTTGCGCACCTGCACCTTGGCTTCGGTCGGTGTCTTCTTGTTGAGGATCTCCTCGACCAGCTCAAACTTCAGGCGGCGGACCCACAGCTCATCCGCGGCAGTGGCATCTGCGGGCCACTCGGACTTGGCGCGGTCGCGACGGTAGGTTTCATTGGCATTCAGCGGCAGCTCGGTTTCGAGCTGGGCGAAGATCCAGGCCATGCGTGATTCGACGCGCTGCTGATAGGTGTAAAAGATGTCGTAGGCGGCGTCGATGTTCCCGAGGAAAGCGGTGTTGTAGTAGACGTTTTTGCCGTGCGCGGTCTCGAATTTAGCGCGATCCGAACCGAGAAAAAAGAGGCGCTGCGCATCCAGTTCACCCATGTAGTCCTTGATGACATTGGCGTAGTCGGCGCTCTTCACGGACTCGTGGTTGTAGTGCAGTTCGTCGAGTAACTTGGTGAGGGTGCTGGCTTCGCTGGCCAGGGTACTCGAGGTGGTGAAGACCTTGCGGTCTCCGGCGGCAGCAAGTTGGGCGACGGAAAGCAGCGCCAAGGCAAACGCGGCGGGGAGGCTAATTAGGCGGAAAACGCGGATCATGTCTGGGGTTGGATGCGAACGAAGGGGGAAAGTTTCATCGGCCGGCAAGTAATGCAAGGGGGCGCGTCAATCAGGGCCGACTGAGGTGGCGCTTCGCACGGGTCAGGACCTCGTGCTCCTTCGTGGTTAGCGCCTCGAGACCTTGGCTGTTGATCTTGTCGAGAATCTGATCGACCTCGGCGCGGAGGTCCATGACGGCAGCCTCCCCCGCAGGGAGGAGGGAGGGTGTGATCGCTGGCGACGCATTCGGTCGCAGAATTGCGCTGCGAGTTGCCGCTGGCTCGGGGCGGTCCAGACGGTTGAACCACGGGGCATGGTGCACGTAGCGATGATAGCAAAACCCCGTGAGCATCCCTGCGAGGTGAGCCGAGCTCGCGACCTCCCAATCGAGCGGCAGGGGGTGGCGGGGCAATTCGAAGAGGAAAAGGCTGAGTAGATCAAATCCGGCCAGGCCCCACGCGATCTGACGCGGACGCAGGGTGACGGGAAAGACGAAAAGCAGCAGGAAATGCAGCGGCTGGTCGGGCGAAAAGCATGCGTATACCACTAAGAGCGCCATGACGCTGGCGGTGGCACCGACGTAATGGTCCCCTCCGTGGCTCCAGTGTACACCGGCCCAGGTGGCGGCGCTGATCATGGCTGCGCAGCCGAAAAGTCCAAGAAAGCGCTTCGACCCGAGGATGGGGATGAGTTCGCGACCCAGAAAGAACAGTGCGAGGCAGTTTCCAAGCGCGTGGAAAATGAACTCCGGCCGGTGCAGGAAAGCGTGGGTCAGCAGCGTCCAAATCGAGCCGCTTTTCAACGCCGCAATCGAGAGCCCAAGCAACCCGTCCAACTGCTCCCCGGCGCCGCTGAACCACCGCGCACTCAGAACGACCTGTAAAACGAAGCCCCCGATTATCGCCGAAAGCAACCAGGTGAGCGTCGAGGTCTTTTCGCTTTGGTATTCGCCCTGCAAATAAGGCCGCTCAGAAAGCATTTTGGCGACGGTACGAAGGGGACGCTTAAACACAAGCCGCGCCAGCCCGGCCCCGTGTTTTTGTCGCCAACGGGTAGGCTGGAATAAGAAGTCTACGTGACCGCTTGACAGAGGTGGTAATTGATCTCTTTGTCGCCGATTTACCTATGGCGAACAAAGCTGAAAAATGGGCCCCAAACGTTCCCGGAAAATTCTATGTCGATCAGCAGTGTATCGACTGCGATCTATGCCGTGAGACGGCCCCGTCGTTCTTCACGCGGAACGACGAAGGCGGTTACTCCTACGTCCAGAAGCAACCGACCTCCGATGAAGAGGTTGCCCAGTGCATGGAGGCCTTGGAAGGCTGCCCGGTCGAGGCCATCGGTACCGACGGCGAATAAGTTTTTCGCCCGCGGGCGATCCCGCAACAAACATCAGCCCTGGCTAACGCCGGGGCTTCTTTTTGCCCCCTTTGGCTTGTTAATGCGTTAGGCCTCTTCACATGTACAATCAGCTCCATCGGCTTAGAAATTGCCGGATCGCCCTCAGTCTTTGCATCGGTTTCGGCTCGGTCCGATCGCTCGTTGCGTCGACTCCCGCGGTCGCATTGCCCGAGCTTGCGGTGTACTCCACGGCGGTCGCCAATCAGACTCCGGTCGGCACCTTTGCGATGCCGGTTTCCGCGCTGCGGTTTGAGCCCCGGATTGACCTCCAGGCCCGCAACCTCGCCGAAGGCCAGTCGGACCTCACGGTCCGCGGCGGCATTTTTGAAAACACCGGCCTAAAGCTCGGCGCCGTTTCGCTGCCCGATCCGCAGACCGGCCACTATACCGCGGAGGTTCCGGTGGCGCCGGCCATGCTCTCCGCTCCGCAGATTCGCACGGGGCCCGACCTCGCGCTCGGTTCCGCCAACGCTAGCGTTGGCGCAATCGAGTACAGTTGGCGCGAGATTCGCCCCTCAGGGGCCGCGGCCTTCGGTTGGGGGGATTTTCGGATGCGTCGGGCGGAGTTATACCAGGGTTATGCCACCGCCCCGACGAAGTCCGGCGCGGTGCGCTACGGGGCCGACTTCGCGGTCGCCCATTCAGAGGCCAACGGCTCCGTGCCTTGGGGGGAACACGAATTTGACCGCCTTAATCTGCGCCTCCAGCGAAAATCCGCGACAGCACAAACCGACTTCGTCGGCGGCTACCAGAGCAAGCGCTTTGGCTGGCCGAACCTGTACACACCCTTCAACTCCAACGAAACGGAGAATCTGCAAACTACGCTCTTTGCACTCAACCATCGGGTAACTACGGGTGGCGGAAACTTCTGGGAAGCTGGCGCCTTCAGCCGGCGCAATAAAGATGACTACGCCTTCAACCGCTTCGCGCCCTTGGCTAGCGTACATCCCTTTCAGCATACCACTTGGCTTTCGGGCGTCGCAACCCGCGGTCGGCAAAATCTCGGGGTCGTCGACCTGAACTTCCAGGGTGAACTGCTCCACGACAAGCTGCAGTCGTCCTCTTTGATCTTTGGGCGTTTCAACTCCCGGACGCTTTCCAAAATGACTCTGCTCCCAGAGAAGAGCTGGGTCGATGGCTCGGGTGACCGCCTCCGGTTGTCCGCCGGATTGGTACGCGAGGACAGCAACCGTGATTCCGGGCGCGTCTCGCCAGTAATCGTCGTCGCACGTGAATTGTCGGGGGGGAGTTGGCGAGGGGGGCAAATCAGCTACGCGGAATCGTCGCAGGTTGCCTCCTACACCGCCCTGAATTCCAGCGCCACCGCCGGCCTATTTCGGGGCAACTCGACCTTGGGGAGAAGCGTGAGTCGGAATTTGGAGTTGGGCAGCCGTCTGGCCGCCGCGGGTTGGGACCTTGACGGCACCGTGTTCTGGCGCCGCGACGACGCCCTCGTGGATTGGACCTTTCGCCGCGGGGTGACGGCCCGGACGGCAAATGCCGTCGACATCGATGTCGTCGGGTTTGAAGCCGTGGCGCGTCGATCAACGGCGCGCTGCGACTGGGTGTTTGGCTACACCACGCTCGCGAAACGCGCCGACTACCGTGGCGCTGTCGTCGACGCGAGTTTCTACGCCCTGAATTACGCCCGGCACCGGCTTACCGCCGCACTGACCCTGCGGCTTGGCGCGGGCTTCGAACTGCGCCTCGACAACGTGGCGCGGATCCAGGCCGACAACCTGTTGCGCGTCACCGGCGGTGACCGCGCGGTGATTTCCTCCGCCGCAGTGGCTTACCGGCCGCGGGCGTGGAAGGGGTTCGAGATCTCAGTCCAAGCGAACAACCTTTGGGACGAAAAGTTCCAGGAAGTGCCGGCGGTTCCCGCGGCCGGACGTCAGGTATCCGCCCGCGTAGCCTACGCTTGGTGAGGTTTGCGATTTGACAACGGCCATGACGTCGGGGTTTTTGCGCTGATGTCAGATAACCCGTTTCTTGACCCCGCATTTCACATTCGGTGGTCAGCCTTGAAGGCCGAGTGCGTTGCGCCCGACATTACCGCGGTGGTTAGATCGGCGCAGGCCGCGATCGATCTGATCGCGCAGCGGGACCCGGCGACGCTAACCTTTGAAAACTCGTTTCTGGCGTTGGAGCACGCCACGGACGCGCTGACGGTGGCGTGGGGTAAGGTCACGCATTTGCAGGCGGTCGCAGACTCGCCGGCATTGCGGGACGCCCACAATGCCCTGTTGCCGCGCGTCTCTGCGTTTTATGCCGCGATTCCGCTCAACGCGGCGCTGTGGTCGCGGCTGAAGGCTTTCGCAGAGTCTACCGCTGCGGGGCAGGTCCGCGGCGTGCACCGGCGTTTTCTCGATGAAACGGTAAAGGATTTCCGGGCCGCGGGAGCAGATCTTCCGGCTGAGTCGCGCTCCCGTTTGGAGGCGCTCCAGTGCGAACTCGCGCAGGTGACGCAGAAATATTCTGAAAACGTTTTGGATGCGACGAACGCCTGGCAGTTACTGATACCCGAGGCGGATGAGGCGCGGTTGGTGGGATTACCCGCGCACGCCAAAGCGGCAGCTCGTCGCAGCGCTGAGTCCAAGCAGCTGCCGGGTTGGCGGTTCACGCTTCACATGCCCTCGCTCGAGCCCGTTTTGACCTACGCCGACGATCCGACCCTGCGCCGGGCTGCGTGGACGGCTTCGTCGTGCGTCGGCTCACAGGTGCCCCACGACAATACGCCTTTGATCCGCCGCATTTTGACGCTGCGGGCGGAGAAGGCGGCACTGTTGGGCAAATCGCATTTTGCTGATCTCACGTTGGAAAGGCGGATGGCCAAGTCAGGCGCCAACGCACTCGAGTTTACGCGGACCATGCAGGGGCACGCTGACGCCGCATTCAGAAAAGAGTGTCGCGAGCTGGAGGCCTTTAAGGCGCAGCAAACCGGGCAGGCGCCAGGACCTTTGGCGCCTTGGGATCTTGCTTACTGGGCGGAAAAGTTGCGCCAGGCGCAGTACGACTTCGACTCCGAGGTGCTGCGGCCGTATCTGCCGATGGACAACGTGATCGCGGGCTTGTTCGAGATCGTGGGGCGGATCTTCGGTCTGCAGGTTAGGGAGATTCCGGCCGGGCAGATCGAGGTCTGGCACCCGGAGGTGAAGTGTTATGAGCTACGCGACCGTGCGGGTGGTCATTTGGGCTCGTTCTACGCCGATTGGCATCCGCGGGACTCCAAGCGCGGCGGCGCGTGGATGAACTATCTCATCACAGGCGGACCGGCGGCTGACGGAAAACGTGCGCCGCATCTCGGTTTGATTTGTGGCAACATGACGCCGCCGGTGGGCGACAAGCCTGCGCTGCTCACCCATCGCGAGGTGGAAACCGTGTTCCACGAGTTTGGTCACCTGCTGCATCATCTCCTGGGGGAGGTCGCGATCAAATCGTTGAACGGGGTCAATGTCGCCTGGGACTTTGTGGAGTTGCCCTCGCAGATCATGGAGAACTGGACGTGGGAGCGGGAGAGTCTCGACCTTTTCGCGCGTCATCACGAAACCGGCGCGACCATTCCGGATGCGATCTATCGCAAGATGGTGGCGGCAAAAAATTTCCGCTCGGCGTGTGCCACCATGCGGCAGGTGGCCTTCGCCAAGATGGACCTCTTGCTGCATCTGGAAACGGACCGGTTCGCCGCCGCCGATGATGCGGAGCCTCTGGCTCGGGCTGCGGTGTCGGATTGCCTCGTTCCGACGGAGCCGGCGGCGCCGACCAGCGTAAAGCGGTTCAACCATATTTTCTCCGATCCCGTGGGGTATGCCGCGGGCTATTATTCGTACAAGTGGGCGGAGGTCCTGGATGCGGATGCGTTCACCCGTTTCAAACGCGAAGGAATTTTCAACGCCACGGTGGGCGCCGAGTTTGTCGCGCACATCCTGAGTCGCGGAAACGCGGAAGACCCGGCAACGCTTTTCCGCGCCTTCATGGGACGCGATCCGGAGATTGCGGCGCTGCTGGAGCGCAACGGATTGCCGCCCGCCGCCTGATCCCGCCGCAGTCGTTTGGAACCTCGCCGGCTGTTTCCAAACGACTAAAATCCGCTGGCAATCCAACGTGGATGCATAAATTCCCCCTTGCACCGGATTCAACCCGATTGCGTATCACTCAAACTTCAACTCCCTTCGACCCATGCTTATCTGGATTGTCCTCATCATTATTCCGATGCTGTTCGGGCTCTACGCGCAGTTTAAGATCCGGCGCGCTTACGAAAAGAACGCGCAGATCGCGTCGCGGGGCGGCATTACCGGTTTAGAAGCGGCCCAAGCCGTGATGCGCTCGGCCGGAATTACCGACGTCGAGATCGTCGAGGTCCCGGGCGAGCTCACCGACCACTATGACCCGGTAAATAAACGATTGGCGCTCTCCGAGCACAACTACCGCGGCACAAGTCTCGCGGCCCTCGGCGTCGCGGCGCACGAGGCCGGCCATGCGATTCAGCACAAGGTGGGCTATGCCATGATGGGTATTCGTCAGACGCTGGCGCCTGCCACCCAGATTGCGGCGGGGGTCGCGAACTTCGTGATGATCCTTGGCATCTTCCTGTTCGCCTCGGCGATTGGTGGTAAACTGCTCCTGATCGGTGCCATCGCACTCGGCATTATCTGCGTTTTCCAGTTCGTCACGCTGCCGGTTGAGTTTGATGCCAGCAACCGCGCCAAAGCCCAACTCGTGACGCTTGGCATTGTGGATCGTGACGAGATGGACGGGGTGAATGAGACCCTCGATGCCGCGGCCCTGACCTACGTCGCCGCGTTCGTCGCCGCACTAGGCAGCTTGCTCCATATCCTCATGCTCCTCTCGGGACGTCGGGACGACTGAACGATTGCAATCGCTCCCTGTTTTTTTCCTCTAAACCACAACCACCCCGAGGGTGTGGTTGGAGGCTGAGTACGGGCCCCGGTTACTGTGCACGCGCGAAGGACGGTTCCCGCGGGTTTGGCGATGTCGCAGCGCCGACGAGGGTGACCTAAACGTTCGGTCACGTCCCAACCCTCGGTGCGGACACGGCTACGCGCAAAGCTGTTCTGCGTTAGCGCGGTTCCAAGCATTCTGCAGCCACGTTTGAGCCGGAGGCGAAAATGTCGCCGCGTCTGAGGGCCACCTTGCCGGCGCGGACCGACCCGGCTGCCCTATTTCTGGCAACGCTATAGCGTCAAATGTAAGTCCCGCCCGAGCGGAACTGAAGGCACTGGCGCAAGCGAATTGGAGCCCGATGGTCGCATCGGGCTCCAATCCACCAGAGATTCGTTTTCTACGTGGCTGGTAATGCTGAACGGATCGCTCCGTAGCACTTAGAGTTCCGTGGAAACCGTGAGCTTGAACGAACGCGGATCGCCCCACGAGCCACCGGCCGCGGCGGCGGACCGATAGTATTCTTTGTTCGTTACATTGTCGACGTTCAGGTTGAAGCGAGTCGTACGGTTGAGGACCTTGGTATCGTATCCGGCGGACAGCACGTAAATCGTGTACGCCGGAGAGTAGAGCGAAAGGGTAGGGGAAGCGAGGGCTCCGGTGGTGATGCCGCTGATGTTCGCTGAGCCCCGGTAGGTGCGGAGGCGCCAGTTTCCACCGGCACCGACGGAGAAGCCCTTGAGCAAGCCCTCGCTGAACCGGTAGTGGCTAAAGAGATTGCCGCGGGCTTTCGTGTAGCCCGGATTGGGCAAGCCTTCCGGGATGGTCAGGAGGAAATCGTTGAGCAAGGGAGTCGCCTTGTTCTGCGACTTGGCCTGCTCCTGGAAATCATGCAGGAGCGGGGCGCGGTCGACGTTAACGACTTGGTTGGTCGCATAGCTGGCCGTCAGTCGCCAGTTGCGCGCCAGATTGGCCGTGGCCACCACTTCGTTACCGCTGGTGGTGGTCGTCTGGTAGTCGGTGGTTCCGCTGGAGTTAAAGGTCGTCGGGAAAAGAGCCGCGAGTTCGTCACGTACATTGATGGCCGCACCAGGCGTAAAGCGCGCGTTGGGGGTGAAGTTTTTGTAGTGGGTGACCGAAATCTCGAGTTTACCCTTCAGGAGGGTCATGCGACCGGAAATGTCCGTACCTTCACCGACTGGAATACCCTGAACTTCGCCCGCCACGTAGGTCGCGGCGCCTTCGCCAACCGAGATGCGAAACGACTGCGCGTAATTATATCCGACGGCGAACATGTCGTTAAGGCGAAGGATGCCGCCGTAGTTGGCGCCATCGACTTTGTAGTGCACGAAGGGCTTCGGGTTAAGCGACTCGATGTAGTCGACGACCCACTCCTTTTGCGGACGGACGGAACCAATCGAGGTCTTCATGTTGAACTCGTCCTGACGGTAGCCAATCATCGTGAAAAGGTGTTCGTTAAAGTAACTGCCCGACGCGCCGACGCCCCAAGACGGGGTGTAAAATCGGCGGTTAATAAACTGACCGGTGGCTGCGACCTGGTTGGACAAGTCGGGATACCAAGCGGAAACCCCGGGAACGGGACCAAGCTCGCCCGTGGTTTCATCGGCCGAGCCGTCCTTGAGATAGAATCGGCGCACGAACCGGTTGTTGGTAAACGTCGTGCGGTTGGCGACGAAGGCGGCCTGCGTAATCGCGGGATTAATGGTACCCGTCCAATTCGCATTAGACATGTCGAGGTACTCGGCGTACTTCGGCTTCTTCTGACCGGGGTTGTCTTGGTGCTGCTGCACGTTCGCAATGAACTGCTGCTTCATCCACTTGGTGTTGAGATCGTAAACCGCGGAGAACCGCATATCGCGAACGATATTCCCGTTCAGATTGCGGGTGCGGAAATATTCGGTGTAGAGCTCGCGGTAGTAGGGGTTGGGGGTTCCGTTGGGCAGGAGCGGGCTCAGGTCGCGCGTAATGGCGCGGGCGGAGTACGACCAGTTGTCGATCTGCTGCTGATAGAAATTGCCCGACAGTTGCAGGTGGAGATTCTTGCCGATGTTTTGCTCCACCTCGAGCGTGAGAGAATCGGTGTAGTTCTTGAAGGTCGCGTTGGGTCCGTTGGACTGAAAGGCCTTTGGCACGATCGAGGGATCGACGACGGCCGTGGCGGAACCGGTGCTGATCAGGCGCCCGGTGGCGCGGTATCCAACGCCCGTCTCTGGAACGTAGATGTAGCCGCCGCCAATGGCGAGGGTGGCCGTCGCGGCCCGTACGAATGAATCCGTGAACATTCCCTGCGAGTTGACCGAGGTGGTCTTGTTGTGCTCGCCCATCAGGCTGATCGAAGTCGACTTGAAGGGGCGATAGGTGACGGCCCCGTAGATTCCGCGAAAATCACGGCGGACATTGTCAATCCATGAGTCGTTCTTGCTGGTGACGGCGGCGAATCGAACGGCCAGCTTGTTCTTAATGACCGGACGATTCAGATCGATTTCGGTCCGGAGGAGATTGTTGCTGCCCGCCATTACCTTGATCCGGTTGACCTCGCGCGTGAAAAGGCCGCGCTTGGTGATCTGGTGGTTCGCGCCACCCACATCCGCCTCACCGTAAAGAAATGCGTTTGGGCCGCGTAATTCCTCAACGCGCTCCGTGCTGTAGGAGTCCATCGGAGAGTACCAGATCCAGCCATTGCGCAGGGCGTACGCATTCGGTACACCGCGTAGAATCACTCGGCTGGACACCGTGGCATTGGGCTCGGGATTCGACTCGCCGGATACCATCCAAGTGGAAATTTCCTCCATGGTGTTCAGCCCGAGGTCATCAATAAACTGGGCGTTGATGATCGAGATGGAGTTGGCTACGTTTTTCAGCGGCTGCGCCGTGCGCATGCCGGAAGTGGTGAACATGGACTCGTAGCCCTGGTCCTTTTCCTCCGTGACCACAAAAGTGGAGAGTTGCACCGCCTCGCCCGATTTGGGACCCGTGGACGCGGAGGGCGCTGGCACCGTGGCTTGGGCGAAACCCATGGCGGGGAGGACAAGTGCCAGCGCGGCGACGACCAACGGACGGCGGACGACCGCGGCAATCAGCAGTAAGAACAAGGCGGGGACTGAGGTTTGCATAGTTGGGTGTTTCTGAAGATTCGAGCGGCGGGTCGAATTCACGATAGTTCATCCGCGCTGGGGTGGTTCAAGATCGAAACCTGCCACCGCACCGGTTAGAAGCGGTTACCGCGGTGTCGTTAATCACGCCCCAAAACAGTTTCCTTTCGGGGCCGCCTGGGTTTGATTCAAACCCAGTCAGGCTTCCCCCCCCCCCACGATCGAACATTCACCTATGAATCGTCGCCATTTTCTCTCCGGATCGGCCGGCACGGTCGCCGCCGCCGCTCTTTTAGCCACCAGCGCCGGAGCTGCCACCACCGGCGGCAGCGTCCCGGCTGCCAGCACGACCTATGTGCCCGGTCCGAAGCCGAAGCCGGTGGTCAAGCCGGGAGAGTTTGTCTTCGCGGCGGCACACTTTGATCACGGCCACCTGACCGGCCAATGCAGCCTGTTGAGTGAAGCCGGCGGTACCCTTAAGTGGATCTTTGAACCGGACGCGCGGAAGCGGGAGTCGTTCACGGCGCGGTTCAAGTCGGCCAAGGTGGCGCGTTCCCTCGACGAAATCCTCGCTGACCCGGAAGTGAAGCTCGTGACGGCCGCCGCAGTCACCGCGGAACGTGGCCCGCTGGGCTGCCGCGTGATGGCGGCCGGCAAGGACTACTTTACCGACAAGGCGCCGTTCACCACCCTGGAGCAACTCGCCGACGCCCAGCGAATCGCCGCGCAAACCGGCCGGAAATACATGGTGAATTACGGCGAGCGCCTTGGTTCCGAAGCCGGGATGTTTGCGACCGACCTGATCAATTCCGGCGTGCTCGGTCGGGTGGTGCAGGTGATCGGGCTGGGGCCCCACCGGCTCAGCAAGTCGACTCGGCCAAAGTGGTTCTTCGAGCGCGCGAAATATGGCGGCATCCTGTGCGATATCGGCAGCCACCAATGTGAGCAGTTTCTCACCTACGCCGCGGCAACGGATGCCACGGTGACGCACGCCGCGGTAGGTAATTTCGGCAATCCCGACACGCCGGAGTTTGAGGATTTCGGCGAGGCGTCCTTCGTTGGCAACAACGGAGCGACAAATCAGATCCGCGTCGACTGGTTCACGCCCGACGGGCTCGGCACCTGGGGCGATGGCCGGACTTTTATCCTCGGCACCAAAGGTTACATGGAGCTGCGCAAGTACATCGACGTCGGCCGGGAGAAGCTCGGGGATCACGTGTACCTCGTCGACGGGCAGCGCGAGCACTACATTCCGGTCGGCGGCAAGGTCGGGTACCGCTTTTTTGGTGAACTCATCCTCGATTGCCTAAACCGCACCGAGAAGGCCATGACCCAGGTCCATGCCTTCAAGGCAGCGGAACTTTGCCTCAAGGCGCAAGCCGCGGCAAGGCGGCTGACGTAACCCATTCGGGACCTCGGGCCGCCGTTGCGCCCGCTACCCAATTGACAGGGTGGGGGCTCCCCGGACTTGACCCTGCCTCGTGTCGGGCATTCGG
Source organism: uncultured Opitutia bacterium (assembly GCA_903820035.1). Classification (GTDB taxonomy): domain Bacteria; phylum Verrucomicrobiota; class Verrucomicrobiia; order Opitutales; family Opitutaceae; genus ER46. Next base: position 460 of record CAIJFT010000127.1, on the reverse strand, counting down.
ATACGCACTCGAAACCCCGTCCGGCCTCCGTTCGCGGCATGTCTCCTCCTGCCATGCTTACGGTTCGCCTGCTTTGCTCCGCCCTCAGTCTGCTCACCGCCGCGATTCCCGCCGGCGCGCTCACGCTCACCCAGTTCAATTCGCCGCTCACCGAAAACTTTGATTCGCTCGCGCCCAGCGGCACCGCCGCAACGCTGCCGGCGGGTTGGGCCTTCGTCGAGTCGGGCTCGGCTGCCAATACCAGTTACAGCGCCGGAGCCGGCAGTTCCACGACCGGCGACACTTACAGTTTCGGAGCTGGTGGGTCTCTTGAACGCGCTCTTGGCACCCTCCAGAGCAGCACCCTGACTTCGATCCTGACGTTGAGCCTGGTTAACGGCACGGCCGGAGCGATCACCCAACTTGGCATCGCCTACACCGGCGAGCAGTGGCGCCTTGGCTCGACCGGACGCAGCGATCG
>CAIJFT010000126.1 GCA_903820035.1 uncultured Opitutia bacterium | reverse complement strand
GTTTCAAGGCTTAATCGGTCTGACGCGGAAAGGGGACCGCCCACCCGGATTGGCGGCGGCTTCCTCCGACGAGCTATACGCCCATTCTCGGAAGCCGCCACCAATCCTCACCGTTCAAGATACAAGGGCGAAACATGCAACAACTCCCGGTAAACCTGCATCCTGAGGCTGGCGACGCTGGGAATCTTCAGTCGTTGCGCAATCCAGGTGTAGGGTGCCGCCACCTGGCTTCTCAGCCGCGCGGCGATCGCGATCTTGACGCTCATGGGGCGAGCGCCCGCTTCGAGCTCCGGTAAACTCAGCCCCATGCCGGCGCAGACCTCCGCCAAGGCTCGACTCCACTGCGCCTCCCGCAGCGCGTGGATTTCCCCCGCCTCGAAGCCCGGGTTAAGGGCGAGATGAGCATGTTCTTTCGCCAAGGCCTTCTTCCAGCCCCGGGTTCCGATGGCCCATTCGCGGGACAAGCTCGTAAATCCCATTTGCGCTTGAAGCGCGGGACTGCCCGCCACCTCCGCAAGGTGCACCGTGTAGCGCTGCCAGCCGGCTGCGACTCCCGCCGCCCCCATCCGCGCCAGGATAAACTCCCCTTTCAGCCACCCCGGCCCGTCTCCCCGCCGCAATACCGGCAGGCTACTGCCATCGAAGCGACCCGCTTCCGCGGGTGGCACCAAGCCCGCGCGTACCGGGTTCAGATGGATATAGTCCACAACCCGCCCGAGGGCCGAGTCATCTTCGATCAGCTGCGCCTGGAATCTCCCCTGAAAAAGATGGCCCCGCTCGGATCGGAAGCGGTTGAAGCGGGCGGCAAAGGTACCGAGCAGCCAATGCATGCCTTGGGTCAGGTTCGGCTCGGGGGTTTCCAGCGCCAGATGAAAGTGGTTGCGCATGACCACATACGCATGGACCCGCCACCGGTATCGGTGACAAGCCTCATCCAGGGTGGCGAGGAACGAACCAACCGCCCCGGCGGAGGCAAAAATCGCGTAACGGTAATTGCCGCGATTGAGGACGTGATAGCGTGCTTCGGGAAAAAGGAGGCGGAGTTTGCGGGCCATGCGAAAAACGAGCGCGGCCGTTGCAGCCGCCGGCAAGGCGGGAGAAAGCCGGATTCGCGGGTGAAAAAAAACGGCCGGGCCGAGTTTTGGACGCACACCGTGTTGCATGTTTCGCCCTGACCCCTTTTGGGCTGCCCCCCGACTAAAGACTGGCCCTTTTCCACTAGGGCGACTTGCATCGGTTCCCGATGCATTCGCTGCTAGAGCAACGCAAATCCGAGCTCGCCGAGCTGTGTCGTTCCTATCGGGTCGAGCAGTTGGACGTCTTCGGTTCGATGGCCCGGGGGGAGGCCCGGGCGGCCAGCGATGTCGATTTCGTGGTGCGCTTTTCCCAGCCCCATGACGGTGGCTATGCCGACCGCTACCTGAATCTCGCCGAGTCTCTGGAGAAGCTCTTGGGGCGCCCGGTTGACCTCATGACCGAGCGTGCGCTCACCAACCGCATCCTGCGGGAGTCCATCGCCGCCGACCGCCGCACCGTCTATGCGGCCTGAAACAGCCAAGCGGTTGTTGGATGCCCGGGTCGCAGCGCGGCGCATCCGGAAGTTCACCGCCGGTTTGGATTTCTCCGGATTTTCCCGCAGCGAGATGGTGAGGTCCGCCGTTGAGCGGCAATTTGAGATTGTGGGCGAGGCCTTGGGCAAGGCGGCCGAGGTTGAGCCGGCGGTTGCGGAACAGATTCCCGATCTTCGCCGCGTCGTTGGCCTGAGGAACCGGCTGATTCACGGCTACGACAGCGTCGATGATGAAATTATCTGGGATATCGTGCAGACGAAGATTCCTCCGTTGGCCGCGCAATTGGACCACCTCCTGACCGAATCGGGATTCGCCTCAGCAGAGTAAGCTCCCCGCCCCGGCGGTTTCTGGCGCGGAGCGACACGACGATCGTAACGAAAAGCCCCGATGAGGGTCTCGGCACCCGCCAGAGAATACCTGTAGGCCCAGCCGCTGGCCGGGCTATGCCGTGAGGCCACCCCATCCCGCACTCCGCCCGCCCACCAGCCCGACCTAAAACGAGCCGTGATTCACCGATCAGGTGAATCCCGCCTCCGATCCCCCGTCCCTTCCTGCCCGCCTGCCTCAGCGCAGATCAGCGGTTACCTCCCCCCCGCGGAAATGAAATCCCCGCCACTCCGTCGTCCGCCGAATTGCCCTCCGCCCTAGGGTCTATCGCTCATCAGTTCAAAATGAATTGAAGTCCGGCCGCGTCTCCGCTGTCCTCCGGACCATGGGCGGCGCCGCCAGCAAATCCGCGGGCTTCGGTACGACGGTCACTCCGGTCGCGCCTCCGCCGACGGCGCGCGTCACCGGTCTCATCAACCCCGGCCAACGTCCCGCCGAAGTCGTCCGCTTCGAGGAGACGGTCGTCGGCTTCTTCCTCGACGCCGCGGAAATCCTGGGCGTGCCGAAGTCGGTCGCCGCGATCTACGGGCTCTGTTTTGCCAGCGCGGAGCCGCTGAGCTTTGCCGATATCAACGACCGCCTCGACCTCAGCCAGGGCTCCATCAGCCAGGGTCTGCGCGTGCTCCGCGAAATGGGTGCCCTCCGGGTGGTGCCGGTCGACACCGCGGAGCCCAGCCCGGCCCCGCCCGAAACCCGCCGGCGCGAGTTCTTCGCTCCCGACCTGGAACTGCGCAAGCTCGTCTCCCACTGGATCGAGCAACGCCTGGAAAAACAGCTGAAGGCCGGCAAGGGCCGCCTGCAGGCCATGCGCGACGCCGTGCCGGCCGACGCCTCGGCCCGCGAGTTGAAGGCCCGCCTCAAGTACCTCGAGAGCTGGCACCGCCAGAGCCGCGCCCTCGTGCCGGTCATCAAGACTTTCCTGAAGCTGACGTAGTTTCCCGCCCCGGGGCACGGTCTGCCCCGCCCACGATTAATGCCACCCCCTGCATCGCCCCCTCGGGAAGCGACGGGGCGAAGCCATTCCTGAAGCCGCTGCCGTCGTGCTGCCTTCTCCGAAGGGGTCAGGGCGAAACATGCAACAACTCCCGGTAAACCTGCATCCTGAGGCGGGCGACGCTGGAAATCTTCAGTCGTTGCGCAATCCAAGTGTAGGGTGCCGCCACCTGGCTTCTCAGTCGCGCGGCGATCGCGATCTTAACGCTCAAGGGCGAGTGCCCGCTTCGAGCTCCGGTAAACTCAGCCCCATGCCCGCGCAGACCTCCGCCAAGGCTCGACTCCTCTGCGCCTCCCGCAACGCGTGGATTTCCCCCGCCTCGTCCGCGAGCGGCAGCCGTGAAGGTCCTGCTCGATGAAAACGTACCCGCCCCCCTCCGGCCGTTGCTTGAGCCGCACGCGGTGGCGACGCTTCAACCCCAAACCGTTTGCCGCCAAAGGGACCAAAACTTCCGGGGTGGGGCGTCAATCTCCCGCGGGCCTATCGGCCCCTGTAACCGTGCGTCGGAGCGGACCGTTTCTGTGCCTTTTCTCGGCTAATGCGAGTGGAGTTGGTCTCAACCGGACTCTGCCGGCCACGCGAAGAGCGGGCGCTGCCCGTGGTCACCTCCGGCAAGGCGGGAGAAAGCCGGATTCGCGGGTGAGCTTTCGCTTGGGCCGCCGTTCGACGCCCGCCGTGTTGCATGTTTCGCCCTGACCCCCTCGGGCTGCGCTGACCCCCTCGGGCTGCGGCGGGCAGCCCTCGTGCTGTGACCATTTGACCTTCCGCCCACCGACCCTACGGTTGCTGCATGCTGACCCTCGACCATAGCCCCGTGGCCTCGTCGCCGGATGTTCTGGGCGGAACGCTGGTTTTCCGGAGTACGCGCGTGCCGGTTCAAACCCTGCTCGACTACCTGCAGGACGGCTTTTCGCTGGAGCAGTTTCTCGAGTTTTTTCCCTCCGTGGTGCGGCAGGATGCTCAAGATTTCCTCCGCCTCGTCCGCGAGCGGCAGCCATGAAGGTCCTGCTCGATGAAAATGTACCCGCCCCCCTCCGGCCGTTGCTCGAGCCGCACGCGGTGACGACGCTTCAGGCTCAGGGTTGGGCGGGTATTTCGAATGGTGACTTGGTACGGTTGGTGGACGGGGTCTTCGATGTTCTGGTCTTGGCCGACAAGAACCTCCGGTAGCAGCAGAATCTTTCCGGTCGCCGCCTGGCCCTCGTGGAACTTCCCACCAACCGCTGGCCCTTGCTGCAACCTCTCTTGCCGAAAATTCGGCCCGCGATCGAGCACGCGATGCCCGGGTCGTACCAAGTGATTGAGTCGTGATTTCTTCCCGGTCATCCGCGTGACCCCTTCGGGCTGCGGCCTTGTCTCAAGCCTTGTTTGTCTCTGAGCTACCCAAGCTGAACCGCCTGAGTCCGCGTTCTATCTTCCCGCACCGTGACGAAGCCTGATCCCACCCAACCCCTCTCCTCCCAACCGTGGATCGCGTTGGAGCGCTTGGCTGCGGAAATGCGGGCCCATGGCGTACGCCAGGCGTGGGTCTTTGGTTCCAGAGCGCGCGGGGAGGCGAAGCCCGGGAGCGATTGGGACGTTCTCGTCGAGTTCGCCAGTCCACCCGATTTCAGCCGTTTCATGGGACTCAAGTTGCTCCTTGAGGACCGTCTGGAAGCCAGGGTCGACCTCTTGTCCTTGACGGCCTGTAAGCCCCGCTTCCTGCAAGCTATCCAACCTGAACTCAAGCGTGTCGCGTAGCGCATCAGTTCTGCTCGAGGATATTCTCGAGGCCTGTGCCCGCATCGAGGCCTACGTGAGCGGCTATGATTTTGCGCGCTTCGCCGCCGACACCAAGACGCAGGACGCCGTGATCCGGCAGTTCGAAATCGTGGGGGAGGCCGTGAAAAAACTGCCGGTTGCGCTCACGGAGCGTGAGCCCCAAGTTTAGTGGCGGCAAATCGCTGGCTTTCGTGAGATACTTGCCCACGCGTACTTCGCGGTCGAGCTAGCGATCGTTTGGGAAGCTGCCACGATCAAGGTGGCTGAACTTCAAATCGCGTGCCGACGGCTGCTCCGCGCATAAGTCAAAGACCGCTTGGCCTGCCATCCGGCATCGCCCCGAAGGAATTCGCGCTACGTTGAGTCGACTGGTCCCACGCTCAACCCTTGCCCAACCCCAAACCGTTTGCCGCCAAAGGGCCCAAAACTTCAGGGGTGGGGCGTCAATCTCCCGCGGGCCTATCGGCCCCTGTAGCCGTGCGTCGGAGCGGACCGTTTCTGTGCCTTTTCTCGGCTAATGCGAGTGGAGTTGGTCTCAACCGGACTCTGCCGGCCACCCGAAGAGCGAGCGCTGCCCGCGGTCACCTCCGGCAAGGCGGGAGAAAGCCGGATTCGCGGGTGAGCTTTCGCTTGGGCCGCCGTTCGACGCCCGCCGTGTTGCATGTTTCGCCCTGACCCCCTCGGGCTGCGCTGACCCC
>CAIJFT010000125.1 GCA_903820035.1 uncultured Opitutia bacterium | reverse complement strand
CCGCAAGACCGTTTTTCTCCCGTGTTGCCGATGCCGGGCAGCGCAGCACTTCTCGCGACCCGCAAACTCCGCCGCCGCTGTCCCGGCGCACGGCGGCATTTTTGCCGGTCGCTGCAGTGGCGGGCATCCCAAAGGGGTCAGGGCGAAACATGCAACACGGAGTGCATCCAACTGCGATCCGCTCGAAAGTTTGCCCGCAAGACCGTTTTTCTCCCGTGTTGCCGATGCCGGGCAGCGCAGCACTTCTCGCGACCCGCAAACTCCGCCGCCGCTGTCCCGGCGCACGGCGGCATTTTTGCCGGTCGCTGCAGTGGCAGGCGGTTCGCTTGTCGCCACTGCGACCCACGTCTGGCACCAAAGACCCGTGACGCGCGGATGTTGCATAGGTCGATTGGTTACAACGTCGCCATCCTCAAGATGCCGGTTAGCCGAGAGTCGCTGGATTTTTCGGCACGCTTCTCTGGCAGCTGATCTCACTCAAGGCTTGAAGATGCTCCGGTCTTTGCCTGTTCAGCGTATTTAGACAGGGCGACTCTCACAGGTGTCGAGTCCCTCACGCGGTCCCAGGGCGCGTTGCTTGAGATTCGGAGGAAAAACTGCTCCTCCCGCTGACGGATTCCCAGGCGCCAAAGATCGGCGATCGAGGCATACCAGGGCGGCTCACGTCCAGTGCCGTAACTAAAGGGACGACCGGAAACCAGATGACACCAGACCACGTGCTCCAGCTCCTTCAACGGGCTCGCAAAAACTCGCTGCTCAAAAGGGATTGATGAACACCAAACCGTAGTTGTGCCCACGCTTTGCGCCGCCCAACCACTGCCGGTCCAACATACATCCGGCGTATGACCCGCCACCAAGCGATGCGGCATCCTCCCGGGCGACCAATACGCAAGATAGAGCGATATTCGCACCGCATTTTTTTGGTAAACAATATAGTGGGCGTCGCTAAAGTTCAGCATTTCCGCAACCGCCTGCTTCAATTCCGGCGTTTCTCCTACGGGCCGAGAGGTGACGGTCCAGCCGGCCAATTCCATAGCCTCTACCGGAGGCAACAACCGGCTGAGGGGCCCTTGGAACGCTGGCTCCAGCGGCCGCAGCGCAGCTCCCGCCACCAAAGCGATGGCGAAAAGCAAAACGGTCGCGACAAAGAAGAGCGTGGCGTAAGGAGGACGTATCACTACAAGCAAGGACCGAGGGACATCCCAAAGGGGTCAGGGGACATCCCAAAGGGGTCAGCAACGGTCTTTCAGGCGAGCTTAAATTGAGGATTTTTCAGGGGGACATCCCAAAGGGGTCAGGGCGAAACATGCAACACGGCCTGCGTCAAACGGCGGCCCAAGCCAAAGCTCACCCGCGAATCCCGCTTTCTCCCGCCTTGCTCTTATTCAGGGCAGGGCCCGACTACCGGCAGACGTTCCAGCAACCGGACAAACGCGGCCTGCAGGACCGGCAGGCGTTCCGCCAGGGCCTGGGCCCAGGCTTCGCGGTAGACATGGACCGCCTGGTTGCGGGCAGTCAGGACGTCACGCCAGACTACCTCGTCCTCGATCCATCCCAGCCGGAAGGCATTTTCGAAGGCCTGGCGGGGGCCGACGGACTCGAACCCCTGCTCGCGGGCCAGCGCCTGGAGGTGTTTCCACGCCACCTCGTAGGCGAGCTCGAAGCGGAGAATGGCGGAATCGCGGTCGCGGTCGGAACCGTGGGCCTGCCACGCCGTCAGGGCCTCGCCCCAGCGACCGATCACACGGGTCAGATCAGCGCGTTGCTGAAGGACGGGAGACATGGGACAGCGGGAGGGTGCACTGCGTCGCGGCGGCGCGGAAGGATTCGGGCGCGGCGGAAAAATCCACCAGGTCCACCGGGCGGATCGACGGCAACGCCTCCAGGTCATCCTCGAGGCGGCGGCGCAGGCGCGCGGGATCGGAGGTGCCAGGGGGTACTTCGTAACCGATATCAAAATCCGCGCCCGCCGGGGCCTGGGGCCAACTCCGGGCGACGGAGCCGAAAAGGAATACCCGCACGCCTTCCCGGGCGTACTTGTTGCCCAAGGCGCCGAGGGCCGCCTGCACGCAGGGAGCGAGCTCGCGCTGCGGCCGACCGGCGGGGCGGCCCGGCGACTCGGCGACAGAAAAGGCATCCGGAGGCATGGCGGAAACAGGATTAGCGGTTGGCGGGAGGCCTCAAGGGGAAAGGGGGCAGCCCGAAGGGGGGGCAGCCCGAAGGGGTCAGGGCGAAACATGCAACACGGCGGGCGTCGAACGGCGGCCCAAGCGAAAGCTCACCCGCGAATCCGGCTTTCTCCCGCCTTGCCGGAGGTGACCGCGGGCAGCGCTCGCTCTTCGGGTGGCCGGCAGTGTCCGGTTGAGACCAACTCCACTCGCATTAGCCGAGAAAAGGCACAGAAACGGTCCGCTCCGACGCACGGCTACAGGGGCCGATAGGCCCGCGGGAGATTGACGCCCCACCCCTGAAGTTTTGGG
>CAIJFT010000124.1 GCA_903820035.1 uncultured Opitutia bacterium | reverse complement strand
TTCCTGACGAATTCCGTGGTTCGCTTGGTTTTGGTGCGGGATGGCGATTCCATAACATGCTGATAGGAAATGATAAAGGCCGTTTAGGTGCGCGTAAGCGGATCGGTATGAAAATCGACGTTTGCCAATCAGTTAATTGGGGAAGGCCGGCATCTCATCGGAATGGTCTAACTTTCAAGGCTTTGCGGAGGCTGCTGCGAGAGCTGAGACTGAAGGCGGCCGGGGCAAAGGGCCAACCGAGTGGCGCAGTGAGTGGGTGGCGCTGAGGGCGGTCCGGGTCAGCCGCCGCTTCGACCAACGTTTCGTCGCTTGGGATGCGGCCACACTCTTCGGGCGGGGCGGCGTGGCAGGTGCCACTGCCTCCCCGCCGGTGATCCGTTCGGCCGAGGCCTTGCCGTAGCGAAGCGCGACAAAGAAACCCTCCCTCATGAGGAGAATCATGCCCCCGCGAAAGCTCAGCGGGGAGCAGATCGACCCGCCCGGCAGGCCGTGTCGGCGGACTGGTCTCCGGCGACCAGCGTGCTCCCTCATTCAAACATTGGGGTGAGGGTCATGCGTGTGGGTGGTTTCCCGGTTCGGTTCCGGAGGGTGCCGTTTGTGGCGCGAATGCCGAGAGGCTTTAAAAGCCCGTGCTGGAAGGTCCTCCGGGTGCTGGTCGCGGGACGCGGGCTGTCGCGCCGTGTGGTTTGCGGGAGTGATCCGTGCCGCCGGTGGGATCCGAGGTCCGAGGCTGCCCGCCTCTACGCACTTGATTCCTGCGCGCCTCCGCGGCTGAGCGTGAAAACGCTCTCCTGCGGGAATTACTTCGGGCTCAGCGCTGGAGTCAGAGTGATGGCTCTGATGGAACTAAAGTTCACGCGGAGCGCTGGGAGATTTGGAGTGGTGCGGGATCTCGATGAGCGCGCTGTTGTCAGCGTCGCCTTTGGATGCTCCGCCGGGTTGGCCGGAGAATTGGCAGTGTCTCGTCGAATCCGCGGTCCGCTGACCGACCGGCTGGGCCTGCGTTCCAAGATTAAAGGACGGTTGATTTTGGCCCAAATTCAGACCCGGCCCAGCTTGGGCTCCCAGCCTTCCGTTCATCTAATCAAAGCGAAGTTGATGGGTGAGCAAAAAAATCCGAAGCTCGCATAGGCGAGCTTCGGATTGGCACCGAAGGTCCGCCGTCGCGACCTTCCGGAGTCGAATTCTTTTCCCGATTTAGCGGATGCGGCGACGGATCAGGCCGAGACCGATGAGCGCTCCGCCGAGGAGGGCCAAGGTCGAGCCGGCATCGGGCGCCCGGCTGACGGTAGCGTCCACGCTGGTCGTGCCGGCGGCGGAGTGAGTGATCGTGGTCCGCTGAGTGATGTCGTAGGTGCCGGCCGAATAGGCGATGTAGCCTGAGCTGAAGGCGAATGGGTTGAGTGCGCTGGTGCCGATGTTGAACACGCTGCCGTTCACGACTACTTCGTACTTCACGGATCCGTTCGGCTGAGCGCCACCGATACCCGCGAGCAGTTTATTGGCCTGGGCAAACGTGAAGGTGTCCGTGAACGTGACCACCATGGTGCCGGCTCCGGAGGAGTTGTTAACGCTGCTCAAGTGCATCGAGGGTGTCGGGGCAGTCTCAACGGGTTGAGTGGTGCCGACCGCTACGTTGATGCTCCAGTTGCCGATTGTGCCGTTGAACGATAAGGCGCCGAGGGTAGACGCGTTGCCGTCGGCGGTGTTTGCCCCGACGCCGAGATTGTTGTCGTTAACGATGACAATCGGGTTAACGCCGTCGCTAAGGGTGAGCACCGCAACCGCGTGGGCGGTTGCCGTGACAAAACCGAACGCTGCGAGAGACGCGGTGAGCTTGATGAGGTGTGATTTCATGGTTGGACGTGGTGGATTGATGAAGTTGCTGCCCAATCTCAAAGCAGTCGCTGAGCCACCTCGATTCTAAATTCGTAAACACCTAATAGACAAATGATAAAGAAATTAAGAATAAAAAAGCGAATGATTTAATCATTAAATTGGAATAAAAAGGTGTAAACTTAATCGACATAAGTGTGATAAATTATCCATAAAAGTGATCTAATTATCTGATAATTAGGCAAGTAATGTAAACATTTGATCCGTGTAATGTAATTCGACAGTCCAATCTCGCGCGAAATGGATGGGTAATTGGCCCCCGGTTAGTGGTTTAAGAAAACCACACGCGATGGCTTAGAGATGAAGTGGGCGTCAGGCTGCGCAGGACGTCACCTCACCCAGCTCGGCACTTGAGTTTGCTGATCGGGTTGGTTCGCTGGCGCGTGATGGACCCCACTGCCTCCACTCGCGGCGCGCTCACCCCTGCGTTCGACTCTCTCGTGATCGGCTCCGGAATCAGCGGTGGTTGGGTCGCCAAGGAATTGTGCGAAAGCGGGCTTAATACGTTGGTTCTGGAGCGGGGGCGGGATGTCCAGCACCTCAAGGATTATCCGACGGCGCTGCTTAACCCGTGGGACCTGCCCCGGCGAGGTCGGGTAACCCAGCTCCTGGCGCAGGAGAATCCGATCGCCAAGCGGTGCTACGCCTTTGACGAGGCGACCCAGCATTTTTTCGTCAAGGATGCGGAGCATCCTTACGTGCAGGAAAAGCGCTTCGATTGGATCCGCGGCTACCAGGTGGGCGGGAAATCGCTGATCTGGGCACGGCAGACGCAGCGGTGGAGCCGGTTCGACTTCGAGGGGCCGGCGCGCGACGGGTTTGCGGAGTGGCCGATCACTTACGACGAATTGGCTCCTTGGTATGCTCATGTGGAGCGTTTTGTCGGCATTAGCGGCAACCGTGATGGCGTTGAAACCCTGCCGGACGGCGAGTTCTTGCCGGCGTGGGAGATGAACGACGTGGAGCGGGCGGTGCAGGGGCGAATCATGGCGGCATTCCCCGACCGTCATGTGGTGCAGGGGCGTTGTGCCCACCTCACCGAGCCGCAGCCGCATCATCTGGCGCAGGGGCGGGGTAAATGTCAGGCGCGGTCACTTTGCTACCGGGGGTGTCCTTTTGGCGGATACTTTTCCTCCAACTCGTCGACTTTGCCTTGGGCCGCGAAGACCGGGCGGCTGACCATCCGGCCGAACTCCGTGGTGGAATCGATCCTCATCGACGAAGGCACCGGTCGCGCCAAGGGCGTGCGGGTGGTCGATGCGATGACGAAGGCAACGACGGAGTATTTTGCCCGGGTCATTTTCGTCAACGCGTCCTGCCTTAACACCAACCTGATTCTGCTGAATTCCAAGTCGCGCCGTTTCCCGGCGGGGCTGGGCAACGACAGTGGTCTGCTTGGCCGGTTTATCGCGTTCCACAACTATCGCGGTAGCTTGAGCGGATCGATGGAAGGCTTCGCGGATTCTTACTACTCCGGGCGGCGGCCGACGCAGGCGATGATGCCGAACTTCCGCAATGTGCGGAAGCAAGAGATGGATTTTCAAAGGGGCTATATGACGTTTTTCGGCGCGTCGCGACCGGGCTGGGCGCAGGGCACCGCGATTCCCGGGCTCGGCGCCGCGTTCAAGGAAAAGATCACGCGGCCGGGGCCCTGGAGCCTCTCGATGATGATGCAGGGGGAAACCGTGCCGCGGTACGAAAATCACGTGCGGCTTTCCGCCGACCTGAAGGATGCATGGGGTATCCCGCAACTGGTGACGTCGATCGATTACCACGACAACGATGTGAAATTGATGCGGGATTTCCTCGAGCAGGGCGAAGCGATGCTGACGGCGGCGGGGGCGAAGAAAATCACCAAGAGCGACAGCAAGCAGGCGCCCGGCCTCGATATCCACGAGATGGGCGGCGTGCGGATGGGCAAGGATCCGAAAAAGTCGCTGCTCAACCGTTGGAACCAGCTGCATGCCTGTCCGAATGTCTTCGTGACCGACGGCGCCTGTATGGCTTCGACGGGTACGCAAAACCCGTCCCTTACGTTCATGGCGCTGGCGGCCCGGGCGGCGAACCGCGCGGTCGAAGCGATGAAGCGGGGGGAACTATGAACCGGCGTGAAGCGATCCGGCAGTCGGCCCGCGGCGCCGCGGCGATTGCCCTCTGGGCGGGTTTGCCGGACCGCACCTGGGCCGCGTTGGCCGCGCCGGCGGGGTGGAGTCCGGCCGAGGAAAGCCTGCTGTCGCTCATCGGGGATACCATCCTGCCGGCGACCCCGGGATCGGGCGGCGCCGGAGCGGTGGGCATCGGTCGTTTCATCCTGCGGATGACGGATGACTGTTATTTGCCCGAAGCGGGGGCGTTGCTGCGGCGCGGCCTGCGGGAGATCGAAGCGGCGAGCCGGGCCAGGTTTGGGCGCGACTTGGCGGAGCTGACCGCGGTCGAGCGGGAGGTGATTCTGACCGACTACGAAAAGTTCGCGCTTACGGCCAAGGGGGCTCCGGCGGGGAATCCATTTCGGCACATCAAGCAACTCACGTTGCTCGGCTATTTCACCTCCGAGGAGGGGGCGACCCGGGCCTTGCGCTATGATCCGGTGCCGGGGGCGTACCACGGTTCGGTCCCGCTGCGGTCCGGCGACCGCAGCTGGGCCTCGTAAGGTTTGCCGGAGGGCCCCGGCCAGCGGCCGGGGCTCCATGGGGGGAAACCGAGACCGGGCTTAGACCCGGGCGAGGGCCTGTTCGAGGTCGGCCTGCAGGTCGGCGAAGTCCTCGATGCCGATCGAAAGCCGTACGTAATCGGGTGATACGCCCGAGGTCTTCTGCTCCTCGGCGGTGAGCTGGCTGTGCGTCGTGCTCGCCGGATGAATGGCGAGCGACTTGGCGTCGCCGATGTTCGCGAGATGGGAGAACAGCTTGAGGCCCTCGATCAGCGTGCGCCCGGCTGCGTAGCCACCCTTGACGCCGAAACCGACCAGCCCGCCGAATCCGCCCTTCAGATACTTCTTGGCGGCGGTGTGGTTCGGGCTCGTCGCCAAGCCCGGGTAATTGACCCACGCGACCTTCGAGTGGGTGCTGAGGAATTCCGCGGTCTTGAGGGCGTTGGCGCAGGTGCGCTCCATGCGCAGGTGCAGCGTTTCCAGCCCCTGCAGGCCGGTCCAGGAATTGAAGGGGGAAATGCAGGCGCCGATGTCGCGCAGCAATTGCAGGCGCATCTTCAGGATGTAGGCGATATTGGCGCCGCCGGCCGGAGCGAATGCCTTGAAGGCGTCCCAGTGCACGAGGCCGTGGTAACTTGCGTCGGGTTGCGTGAATCCGGGGAACTTGCCGTTGCCCCAGTTGAAATTGCCGCCGTCGACGACGATGCCGCCGATCGAGGTGCCGTGGCCGCCGATGTATTTGGTGGTCGAGTGCACGACGACGTTGGCGCCCCATTCGAACGGGCGGTTCAGGTACGGCGTGAGGCAGGTGTTGTCGATGATCAGCGGTACGCCGGCCTCGCGGGCGATTTTGCCGACCTCCTCGAAGGGGAAGATGTTCAGCGCCGGGTTGCCGAGGCCTTCGCCGTAAAACGCCTTCGTGTTCGGGCGCAGGGCGCGGCGGAAGGCGTCCGGATCACCGGCGTCGACGAACGACACCTCGATCCCGAGCTTGGGCAGGGTGTGGTGAAAAAGATTATACGTGCCGCCGTAGAGTTGGGCGACGGAGACGAAATGATCGCCGGCGCCGGCGAGGTTGAGGATCGCGTCGGTGATCGCGGCCTGGCCGGAGGCGTGGCCCAGGGCGCCGGTGCCACCCTCGAGCGCGGCGATCCGCTGCTCGAAGACATCCGTTGTCGGATTCATGATCCGCGTGTAAATGTTGCCGAGCTCCTTCAGGGCAAAAAGATTGGCGGCGTGCTCGGTGTCGCGGAAGACGTAGCTGGAGGTCTGATAGATCGGCACGGCGCGGGACCCGGTGGTGGGGTCAGGCGTCTGGCCGGCGTGGAGGGCTTTGGTACCGAATCCGAGTTGGCTCATGGTCGCAGGAGGGGTTGGGGGTTTAGTTTGGAAGGCGATTACGGAAGAGGGGTGGTTTCGGCGTCAATGCTGCAGGCTGGTCTGGTGGGAGGGGGCGCCGAAGGGGCGAACTTGGGCGGACCCAGGCCGTTGAGCGTGGGTCGCGGAGCGTTGGGGGAAAAACCCAAAGGTGGGGCCTGATTGCCCCATCGGGCCGTTACGAGCAAGGTCGTCGCAACGGCAGACCCGATGCGGACATCAGATCCCGCCGAAGGGTCTCTCAACGGTCCGTTTTGGGCTGCGTTGATCCGGGCTTAGGCGGCGACGGCCTTGCGCAGGACGGAGCCGGCGGGCTTGTGGGCTTCGGTTGCGAGTCCGGCGAAAAACGCGTCGCGGCGCTCCCGCGCCACGGCCAAGTCCTTGGTGCCAAGGGAGCGCCGGATGCGTTCCTTGGTGAAGGCGGTGGGGTGGACGGTGTAGTGCAGGAACCAGGTGCCATGGTTATTCCACAGGTGGTGGTTCGGATTTTCCGGTCGGACGCGGATGCCGGGGAGGGTGCTGATGGCGTTCATGATGCGTGATGTTCTTTGTGGGAGTGATCGCGCCTCAGGGTTGAAAACAAAAAACCGACCTGGGCATCAGGTCGGTTTCGTCTTCGGGAGCGTTGCTGGTTCGAGGCTCAGATGAGTCTCGCACATCCGGGGTTGCCCCCGATCCACCGTGGCCGCTCCCGGCCCGGTTGGCGGAGCCGGCTTTTGAGGGCCGGCTCGTTCCTGATGCAGAGGTGACGCTGCGGATCAGGCCGGTCGGGTCCAGACATTTCGCGGTGGACTTTTCGGACCGTCCAAACGCGAACCCGCCGGCGCGCTCACTTCTGGGGGTGGTCGCGGGCGTAGTGTTCGGCGAGCAGATCGTGGCCGAAGTCGCCCTTGAAGTCGCGGATTGCGGTGTGGATGTGGTTGCCGTTGCCCTGGGAGTTATCGAATTCGATCAGGAGCGTCGGGCATTGAATGCGGTAATACGTCTGCTTCGAACGGTCTAATCCGCCGGCCCAGGCGAACGTCACCCGGTCCAACCCGGCGGCGGTGACCTTGGCGAAAATTTCCTCGGCCAATTCCGGCCGATAGCGGGCGAGATAGAGTTTCAGCAGTGCGGTCAGCCGATCGCGTTGCGCGGGCTGCAACTGGGCCATGGCGATGCCGGCGGGGGCGAGGGGCTCCACCCGCTTTTTGTTGGTGGTAACGATCTCCTTGAGCGCATCGGGGGCGAAGATCGCGATTTTACGCTGCGCGTCGTCGAGCGAGTTGATCATGGCGAGTCCCAGATCTTCCTCTTCGCCGAGCAGGCGTTCCCCGTGGCGGGGGCCCGCGCGGACTTCCCCGGGATTGGCGCCCATGAACGAGGGGGTGAAGAACACATGCTTGCCGTCCACGACGGTGAAATTGAAGGCCAGGTGGTGGCCTTCGACGCGCCAGCCCCACGATTTCTCGGTGGAGGGTTCGCCGAAGATGGTCACGAAGTACAGCGTCGGGTCGCGCCGGGCGGCGCCTTTCTCGAGTTCCTTGAGCACCAGTTCCATCGCCATGATGGCTTGGGCGCGGGCCATGCCGGTGTGGCTGGCGCCCGTGCGGAGCAGGGCGAGGCCGAGGGCCTGCTGTTCGGTCGACATCTTCTTGAAGGGCAGGCCTTGCCGCTCGATCGGCACGAAATTCCAATTCTCCCGCTCGGCGTCGGTCATGGCGTAGGTGGCCAGCTTACGTTGGCCGGCATCGAGGGTGCCGAGGAAGGTCTGGGCGGCGGCCACCATCTCGGTGGCGGCTTCGTGGGCACGGAGCAGGGGCGTGGCGGCGAGCGCAACGCAGGCGAGGAGCAGGCGTGGAGTGGGGTTCACGCGGGCGGTTAAAGTTAATTCTCCGCCCGCCTGCAAGTGCGGCGCGGGGGGAGCTCGGCCCCGGGGCGGGTGATCGAAACCCTTGCGCTTGGGGCGACATGGCCTTTCTTGGCGGCGATGGATCTCTCTGCCCCCTCACCGGTCCCTATTCCCGCCGTGGCCCCCGCTCCGGTCGAGGGCGTGCGGGCGGGCAACGAGACGCTGGTCCTGCTCACGGCATCGGCCGGCACCAAGGTGCGGGCCTTGGTGGCGCGCGAGCAACAGGGCGAGTTCCTGCGGATCGCGATCAGCGGGGGCGGCTGCAACGGCCTAAGTTACAAGATGAAGTTTGTGCCCGCCCCGAAGCGGGGTGACATTTTGGTCCGGACGGCCGAAGTTCCGGTGCTGGTCGATAGCAAGAGCGCCCTGTATCTTAAGGGTACGCACGTCGATTATTCCCACGCGCTCGTGGCCGGCGGATTCAAGTTTTCCAACCCCAATGCGAAGGCCAGTTGTTCCTGCGGGGAGAGCTTCAGCGTTTGAACCGGTGGCCCACGATCCAAATTACCCTTGCTCCCGCGGGGGCGACGGGAGAGAAGCGTCGCCGACCTAATTCCAGTCCAACCCATTATTGATGGCCAATTCGTTCCCTTCCGCCTCAGGCGGCCGCCCCGGTTCCTATCAACGCCGCAATGTTGACCCGTTTGCGGCCATTCGCCGTAACCATCGGATCAAGGTGCCGCAGGTGCGGCTGATTTCCCCCGAGGGTAAGCAGCTCGGGATTTTGGATACGGCCAAGGCCGTCAATCTTGCGTTGGAAAACGGGCTCGACCTCGTCGAGGTTGCCCCCAACGCGACGCCGCCGGTCTGCCGGATCATGGATTTCGGCAAGTACGTTTACGAGGAGCAGAAGAAGACCTCGCACGTGAAATCCACCGCGAGCAAGATCAAGGAAATCGAATTCACCGCGCGGATCGCGGACGGCGATTTTTTCACGAAGGCCCGGCACGCCGAGGAATTCTTGGCGCACGGCAACAAGGTCAAGCTGCGCCTCAAATTCCGCGGTCGCGAAATGGCGCATACGGAAATCGGCTTCGCGTTGATGAAGCGGGCCGTCGGCGAGCTCATCGGCATGGGTCATCCCGATGCCGATCCCAAGCTCATCGGTCGTAACATTCACGTCATGCTCACCCCGCTGCCGGTCAACAAACGCAAGCCCAAGTGGCATGTGGAAGGCAGCGAACAGCAGGCGATCGATGATGGTCCCGATTTGGGCCACGACGACGACGACGAGGGCGACGAGGCTGAGTCCTCCGCGCCGAAGTCGACCTGAACCGACGCCGCCATGTGCTCGGCGGCTGGGAGGGTTCTGTTGGGCGCGTTCCTGCTGGGCGCGGGACCGCGCCTGTCGGCCTCCGAGCCTGGAGGTCGCGCCGCACCCTCCCGCCCAGGCGCGGGGTCGACGCCCTTGCCGAGTCCCCTGGCGGTGCCTTCGGCCGGATCGGGCACGAGGAAATTCGGTTCCAGCGATTATCTGAGCGTGGTCGACGCCGCCGCGCGGCTTGGGCTCCGGGCCGGTGCCGGGGAGCGCGGCCGCAAGGCGAGCTTGGTGGGCAACGGCAC
>CAIJFT010000123.1 GCA_903820035.1 uncultured Opitutia bacterium | reverse complement strand
GCCTTTCCGCCGTGGTCAAAAGGGTTTGCATCTCGCCGAGGCCATGGCGCATGCGGCCAGGGCCGCCGACGGTGCTGCGAGGGCGGAGTTGGCCACCACTTGGTTCGAGACGGAAATCGCGGCCATCGAAAAGGACGTCAACGCCGGGGGGGGCTTGGAGCGCTATTTCGTGGTCATCGGCGATCGCGAGCTCGAAAAGCGGGCGGCCCAATTGCTGCGGCCTTTCCTCCGGATTCCGCAGGAATCCCCTAAGAAACGTTCCAGCTGGTTCAGCTGGTTTTGGAGGAGGTAGTCCAGAATGTCCGAATCCACGCCGATCAAGTTTCCGGTTCCGAAACCGCGTGACCCGATCATTAAGCTGGTCTTGCCGCGTCGTCGTCCCCTGGCGGCATCCGGCTTGCAGGGAGTTCCTGATATGGACGCCGTTACCTCGGCCGTCCGTCACTCGGTGAACGAACTGGTTGCCGCGACTCGTTCCCCGTTTGGGAGCGTGCCGGTCCCTGCAAGGCAGGTCGAGCTCGAGCGCGCCTTGCGTGAGCTGGAGGGCACGTTGAATCTGCGCCAGCGGGTGATCGCTGAAGCGGAGAGCCGATTGTGCGACCGTGAGCGTGATTTGGCGGAGTCGGAGGCTTTGTTGGTGGCTCGGGAGCGGCTGGCTGCCGCCAGTATGAGGCCGGCGGCTCAACCGGTTTCTGAAGAAGAGCGGGTGGCATTGGTTGAGCTGCGCGCCGAATTGGGGCGGCAGGAAGCCGGTATCCAGGAGGCGAAGACTTTTTTGCGGGAGCGCGAACTGTACCTCGAGCAGGCGGAAACCAAGTTGTTCGAAAAAGTTCAGGACCAGCAGGACAAAGAGAATGAGCTGGAGCAACGGGAGGAGGATTTGCGGGCAAGGTTGCGCCGCGTGCGTGAGCGTGAGGCGGCGATCGATCCCCGCGCGGCGGCGCTCCTAAAGGCGGAAGACGAGGCGGCCAAAAAGCGCGACGAGTTCAGCGAATAGGACGCCCTGCGGATCAGCGGGTGCGATGCCGTCGGGCTCTCGGAATTTGATTCAGGCCGCGCTCTGGCTTGCATGGTCTGCGGTGGTCTGGCTAGGTGACTCGGTTAGCGTCACCCCAAACCCCTCATCATGGAAAAAAACGACAACAAGCGGCTCTATTCGGTCCTCGCGGCCGCCTTTCTCGGCTGGATGTTCGATGGTCTCGAAATGGGAATTTTTCCGCTGATCGCGCGGCCCGCCCTGCAACAAATGCAGGCCGCACATGGTGCGGCGATTAGCGACAGTTTCGTCGGGCAGTGGATGGGCTATGTGACCGCAGCTTTTCTGCTCGGCGCCGCGTTGGGTGGTGTCGTGTTCGGTTGGCTTGGGGATAAAATCGGACGGGTCCGCGCGATGGCTTTGAGTATTTTTTGTTACTCGGCCTTTACCGGCTTGGTCTATTTCGCCTCCGAGCCGTGGCACCTTGCGGCCACGCGTTTTGTTGCCGCGCTCGGCATGGGCGGGGAGTGGTCACTCGGCGTGGCGCTCGTGATGGAAGTTTGGCCGGAAAAGCACCGTCCGCTCATGGCGGGTGTCATCGGCGCGGCCTCGAACGTGGGCTTCGCGTTAATCGCGGTAATCGGTATGTTTTTTAGTGTTACGGTGGAGTCTTGGCGCTGGGTCGCGCTCATTGGCGCGGCGCCCGCGATCCTGACCTTCATTATTACGATTGTCGTGCCGGAGTCGGAGAAATGGCAGCACGCCGTGAAGAACAGCACGACGCCGAGTCGCCCGCTGGCCGAAATTCTCAGCCCACCGCTGCTCAAATGGACATTGATCGCCGCGTTGCTGTCATCCGTTGCGTTAATCGGCACATGGGGTTCCGTGCAGTGGCTCCCGCTCTGGGCCGACAAGATGGTGGCGGGGACCAACCCTTCGGCGAAGGCATTTACGCAGGCGGCTTCGGCGTTGGGTGCCATTTTCGGCTGTCTCGCGGGCGCGTGGGTCGGCGGTTTCTTCACCCGCCGGACGATGTACTTTATGCTGTGTCTTGGCTCGCTGCTGACGTGCGGCTGGCTTTTCCGGGGAATCGAGACTTACGGCGTTGGTTTCCTCATTCTGACCTTTGTCGTCGGCGGATTCACGGCCACCTTTTACGGCTGGCTGCCGCTCTATCTCCCCGAGCTCTTCCCGACGCGGGTACGCGCCACGGGGCAGGGGCTCTCGTTTAATGCCGGCCGCGTTCTGGCCGCGGTTGGCGCCCTTTACGGCGGCCAATTAGTCCAATCGTTCGACGGCAGCTATGCCAAGGCGGGTGCGATCATCACCTTGGTCTATATTATCGGTATGGCGTTGGTTTGGGTTGCGCCGGAAACCAAGGGTAAGCCTTTGCCGGCTTGAACCCGTTGGCCGGCCCGGTGCTGGCATGACCGCTGGGCCGGTCGCATCCATGTTTGCTGCGGCAAAAGATAAATTGGCAGGTCAGGCGGCCATGGCCTACCTGCAGGATTTGATCAAGGCGTATGGTCGGGTTGAGACGCTGACCCTCGATTCGACGGGGCGGCGTATCTTGGTTCGCTGTAGACTCGACGGCGAGTTGGAGGCGATCGAGGTTTGTATCGAGCGCTATGCGTTGGATCGGGATCCAAGCGGGGCGCGGTTGCGCGTGCTCGAATGTACGGCGTCGCGCCGATGGTTGCAGGCTGTGCTCAGTGATCACCTGGTGGGGAAACCGATTGCCCTTCCCGCTTGGGCAGCCGCGGCGTTGTGACAGCTGGCGGTAGCGACTGCGCCGCTCCGCCGGACGAATCCTTCCCGGACCAGGACCTTGGTGAGATCCGCTTCAATACTGCGGTCAAAGAGGTTGTAGCGGAGTTGGTGGAGGATTTGGGCGGCTTCGCCGGGGCCATCCGCCGGGTAGTTCGAAACGGCGGAGTAGAGGGCCTTGCCTTGGTGGACGGTGTGGGCGAATGCTCCCATGGTTTCAGCCAGGGGCGTCGCGGGATCTGCGCGGTGGGAGTAGAAAATGTCGACGTAGTCCAGACCAAGCCGTCGTAGACTTTGGTCGAGGGATGCGCGCAAATATTTGCGGGAGCCCCCGTCGCCGTACGGACCATCCCACATGGGGTAGCCGGCCTTGGTCGAAATGATGATTTCGTCGCGGTGGGCGGCGAGATCCTCGCGCAGGATGCAACCAAAGGTGGTTTCCGCGGAGCCTGGGGGCGGTCCGTAATTGTTCGCCAGATCGAAGCTGGTGATACCGAGATCGAAGGCGCGCAAAATCAGGGCTCGGCTGGTCGCGTAATCGGCAGCGGCCCGAAATTGTGCCAGAGGCCGAGGGAGATAGCTGGCAGCTTTAATCCGCTGTGGCCACAGCGGCGGT
>CAIJFT010000122.1 GCA_903820035.1 uncultured Opitutia bacterium | reverse complement strand
TAAAATGCGCCAGATGGTAAACGATAAAAGCGAGGATCACGACGCCCGTGTGCTTCATGTAACGGGAAGCCAGTGCGGCGTTAAGCCACGTGATGACCCCGTAGGTCTCGGGACCGCGAGCGGACTTGTTTTCAAGCGCGAGCGCCACGGCAGCCCACACATGGATTACCACACAAGCAAGCAGGGCAAGGCGTACGGCCCACAGGGCGGGCCCGAGGGACTGCAAGAAGTGCGCATAGCCGTTGATTTTGTCCGGGTGGGCGAAAATCTGGAGATTTCCGAACAGATGCCCGGTGACAAAGCCGACCATGACGAGGCCGGTCACGGCCATCAGAAACTTGCGGCCGATGGAGGAGCGGAAGAGGGAGCCAACGAGGTTCATCGCAAGGATTCGCGCACGGGATTTGGGGAGGAAAAGCCGTTGCGAAATTCGTTTACTGCCGCGGCGATGTAAAGTCGGGTGCTCCGGCTACTAGGGATATTAGCGAGCCTAACCGATTCCAGAAGTGCGCAGTCGTAAACTAGCACGCGAGAGCCCCTGACTTGTGCGATAATACACGCGGGAACCACGCGCTGACCGCTACGGAAGGGTATTCACGGCGCTACTTTGCGAGCGGTTTAAGCAGGGCAAACTTACCACTCGCCGCCGGCGGGATGAACTTCCGCCGAAACGCGTTTACCCGCGCGCCGCTCCCGAGGATTGCCGCCACCGCCGCTTCGATCCTGCCGTGCTCAGCTGGTTCGTCCGCAACATAATGGAAGTCCCACCGCGCCTCGCTCGTCTGAATCAGCGAGTAGTGCCAGCAGGCAAAGTCCGCCGGCAGCGCCGCATCGATGTCCGTCGGGGAAACCAGCGAACCGTCAACCCGGAAGTAAAGGTTGCCCTCGCGCCCCAGCAGCCGGAAGCCCGTCGGGAACCGCTGCACGATGTCGCCCGTATGATAACGGAGCAAAGGCATCGCCTCACGATCCCGGGTCGTGACGTAGATCTGGAAAACCTCGGGCAGCTCCGGGCGCCATGGCACCAATTCGATAAAGGCATTCGGCTCGATCACGCGCGAGTTGTCCTTGAAGGCCTCGCCGACGAAAAGATACCCCGCCTCGGTCGAACCGTAGAGATCAACCTGCGCCGCGGGGAAAACCTCGGCGATCCGCCGCCCGTGCTGCGTACTCGCCTTGCCGTAAGTCAGGATAATCGCCCGCACACTCGGCACGCGGACCCCGCGCTTTTTTGCCGCTCGGGCGAGCAGCGCGAGATAAACCGGCTCACCTTCTATCACCTCGGGGCGCGTCGCCTGCAGCTCGACCACGATCCGATCCCATTCGCTCTCCGGAAAAGCGAACGGATCACTTGAAAGATTTAGGTAAACGGTGCCGTCAAAATACCGGTTCGGAAACGGATGATCCTCGTAGGGGCACAGGTTGCTCGAGCATCCGACCGGCGCCAACACACACTTGCGGTAGGGCCGACCGACGAACTCCCGCAAAATCGGCGAGGCGAGATAGGCACGGGCGGTCTGCGCATTCCACCACCCCTCCTCCATGATCACCGTCATCGGCAGCTGGGTCGTACCGCCGGTGCTTTCATACTCATACCGCTTGGCCTGCAGCCCGCGCTCGATTTCGGCGTAGTCCGCAAAGAAAGCCTGATGACCGCGCTCGACGATTTCGCGCTTGGAGAGGGTGGGAATTTCCCGGTAACACGACCACTTGAGCGGCTGCGCATGGAGCGGAAAGCGACGCCCGTAGAGCGGGCTGCGCGCGTAGATCTTGCGCACCTCCTCCGCTAACGCCGGCGGCAGGAACGGCGCGGGCGCCGTACCCATCGACTCGGGCAGATTGGCAAAAGCGGGAGCAGTCATGGCTGAAGCAGTCAGGAAATTCCAGACCAGACGGAAGTCAAACCGGCCGACCCGGGTCCGGGCGCGCCGCCAGCTCGCGCCACTTCGGCGCAAACAGCATCAGCGCATTGAGCACGAGCCCGTGAAAAATCTTCCCGGCGTGCGCCAGCTCAAACACGCGCGCCACCGGCTCGGTCAGGACGCGGATCTCCTCATCGGCATCCCACTCGAGCTCATGGGACCGGACGGCCCCGTCGACCAAAACAAAGTGGCAGCGGTTGGACTGGATGGCGGGATTGGGATGCACCGCCCCGAGCAGCACCGCCGAGGTCCCTGCGTATCCAGTTTCCTCGCGCAACTCGCGCAGACCGGCGGCGACCGGATCCTCGCCGGGCTCCATCACCCCACCCGGGATTTCCAGCGAGAACTCGTCGATGCCGTAACGAAACTGGCGCACGAGCACAAGACGGTCGTCCGGCGTGCGGGCGACCACGTTCACCCAGTCGGGCGCGTGCACCACAACGAAGTCGCGCTCGGTCTCGCGCCCGGGATGGCGGTAGCGCACGCCCAGCACCTCAAAGACGCGGGTCTTGAGCCGCGACACACAGCCGAGTTTTTCCCAGCGGGCGGGCTCGCGGGTGGAGGAATTCATGGGACAAAAAAAATGCCTCCCGGCCCGAGGGCGAGAGGCATCTGAAATGGTGATACGCGCGGGTTACTTCTTCGCCGGCAGCTTTACCTTCTGGCCAACCTTGAGCTTCGTCCAATCGACGCCGGGGTTGACCGCCTGCAGATCGGCGAGGGCAACACCGTTGGCCTTTGCGATCTTCGCCCCGCCGTCGCCGGCCTTGACCACGTATTCATTCGGGCCCGCCACCGCCGGCTCGCCGCTGCCCTTCTTGCCGCCCTTTTCCGCCACGACCGGCTTCTTGGCCGATTCCTCAAGCTTCGTCACGGAGGCGCGGAGGCTGGCGAGTTCGCCGCCGACCTGGTTGAAGGCATCCTGCGTCGAGCGCGTGAGGCCCTGCACATCCTTGCCGGATTTTTCCGCGGCCGCGGCCGCCGCATTTGCGGCGGACTCCACCGCTTCCACGCGGGCCAGCTTCGTGTCGTGCTCGGCTAGGGTCTTGTTGACCTTCGACAGAGTGATGGCGGCATAACCGCCAAGCAGCAGGGCGATCACGCCCACAATGATGCCGCCGACGGGAAGCATGCTATTATTTTCGCGAGAGATGGTGTCCATGGAGGGAAGAGTAGCGGCAGGAGAAAGTGGTTTGGAAAACGAAGCAAGAAGAGATTATCCTCATGTCGGGCGGCGCCACCCCCAGGCACACAGAAACCGAGACGGTCATTGACAAGGGGGACGCTTCGCCAACGGTTCGCCCTCGATTGTCCGGGGTGTAGCTTAGCCTGGTAGAGCGCCTGGTTTGGGACCAGGAGGTCGCAGGTTCGAATCCTGTCGCCCCGACCATTTCAAAATAAGATCCGAACTAAAGTCGGATCGTTTAACGCGGTGTGCGGTTCCATTCCGAATGAGAGACTTGGGAAACTGGAGCCTTATTGCGCCGATCCGATTCCGCGACAACGCCATGCCGTGGCACTAAGGTGTTCCGTCTGCTTCCGTTGAAAGTGTTTAACGCTCTCGATCTGTTACCTGATGGCGAATAGCACCTTCACGCAGTCCATTAAACACATTGGCGCATAGTTCGGAATTTC
>CAIJFT010000121.1 GCA_903820035.1 uncultured Opitutia bacterium | reverse complement strand
GCACGCCAATCCACCGCCCAAGGATACCCGCAAGAAGTGCGGTTGCGGACGCACGAAGGAGCCGAACGGTTATTGCGACGGTTCCCACGCGCAAAAACCCTGACCCACGGTCTCGACGGAACCCACCGGTGCCGCCCCGCCCGCTCAACCCGAAAGCCCGCGAGGCTTTCGGGTTTTTTTGCGCCCCGCGCCAACGGCGCGCTGCGTTCCCCCAACGGAAAAGGAGTACCCTCCAGCGTCTCCAGAAACAGAGTCCGCAGGGGTGACCCTGTTTTCCCCTGCGGCTAAAACCTGGCGACCGAAAACGTGGAACCACTCTCGGGCCAAGCCCGCCGAGTGCCGGTCCACGGCAGGCAAACCGACCCAAAGAGCTCCGCTCAAAAGGGGTTGCCGGGGCGGCGACAGGCGGGGCGCACGACCACGCTCGGTTAATTTTTATACGCGCGTGTCCCGGCGGTTGGATTTCTCCGCGGTCGTCCCGATCACGAGCCGGCCCGACGGAGAAAAGCAAAGGAGCGCCGGGATACGTCCGGCACCTCCGGTTGGCAGATGACGCTTCCCCTACCGCCGGAAACCCGAGCGTGCCTCGCGGCGTGATTGCGTCCAACAAGACCCCGACCGATACCTCATCTCCCCTGCCCGCTCACTTATGCACAACCCCACGCCGCGCCCACTCCGGTTCCGACCACTCCGCTCCGCATTTTCATCCTTCGGCGTCCTGCCGATCGTTCTCGCCGCGACCTTAGCGACCGCTGCGGACACCGGCACCATCACCGGGCGCGTGCTGAATCCGGCGACCGGCGACTACGTGCGCAACGCCGAGGTCACCACGCGCCAGGGTGCGCTGATCGCGATCTCCGACGAAAACGGCACCTACACCCTCCGCGACGTGCCGGCGGGGACCGTCACCGTCGAGGTAAGTTACACCGGTTCAAAAACCGTCTCGGCCGTACTCGGAGTGACGCCTGGCGGAACGGTGCAGCGGGATTTCGAACTGACGAGCGCCGCGGTGCCCTCCGGATCGGAAGTCGTCAAGCTCGGCGCCTTCGTGGTCGCCAGTGAGCGCGAGGGCAACGCCAAGGCGATCATGGAGCAGAAGTCGTCGATGAACATCACCAACAGCGTCGCGTCCGACGTGTTCGGCGATGTGGCCGAGGGCAACGCCGCCGAATTCCTGAAGAATATCCCCGGCGTCGACCTGTTCCTCGTGCAGGGCGAAATCGTCAATGTGCGATTGCGCGGGCTCGGCGCGGAATACAATTCCGTCACGCTCGACGGCGTCCGACTGGCGAGTGCCGACGCGAACAAGGGCGCCGCGGGCGATGCGCGGGCGTTCAGCTTTGAACAGGTGTCGCTTAACAGCATGGATGCGATCGAGGTGTCCAAGACGATCAGCGCCGACGTCGACGCCAACGCGCCCGCCGGCACGATCAATCTGCGCACGAAGCGCGCATTCTCGCGGGCCGGCCGCCGCTTCTCGTGGCAAACCAACGCCACGGTCTTTTCCGGTGCGTGGACGCTGGGCGAAGCCTACGGCCCCGACGACGCACGGCACCGCAAGATCCGGCCCGGCGGGATCCTCGAGTACTCCGATGTGTTTCTCCAAAAGCGCCTCGGGCTCGTGCTGAACGTCAGCGAATCGAACCTCTACTCGGAAAACGCGCGCACCAATATCACCTACAACTACGCTACGACCGCGACCGACCAGCGGCCCGTCGTGCCGACGGCGATCGGGCTGTACCAATCACCGCGCCTCAACCGGCGTTCGACCGTCACGTTCACCGCCGACTTCAAGGCGACGCCGAGCCTCGTCCTCTCCCTCGGCCTGATCTACAACGCCGCGCAACTCTACAACACGCAGCGCTCGTTCACGTTTACCGCGACGAACCGCGCCGCGGTCGTCGGCCAAGATCCGCTGCGGGGCTTCGCCGGCACGGGCACGATCACGTCCAATCCCTCGGCGGTGGTGAAGCCGGGCGAGGCCTACACCGTGTTACCCCGTTTTGAATGGAAGCGCGGCAGCCTCGCGGTCGAGGGTAAGTTTGTCAGCTCGATCTCGACGAGCTGGTATAACCCGCTCGCGCGGGAGGGCTCGGCCCGCAATGCCGGCAGCCCGCAGCTCGCCGGCGTCGGGGTGCGCGCCGACCACCTCTCAACGATCGGCGGCGACTGGCAGCTGACGCAAACCACCGGCCCCGATCTCGCCAACGGCAGCGGTTACACCAACCGCGAACTCTCGATCAACGACGGGCGGTTTGGCCGCACCAAGGTGTACAGCGGCGATGTCACTGCGGCCTGGGCGACCCACCAGCTCTTGCCGGTCACATGGAAGACGGGACTCAAGCAGCAGCGCGAGGGTCGTGACTTCCAGGATCAATCCAACGCACGGCTCTTCACGTACACCGGCCCCAACGCCGGCACCGGCATCTGGGCAAACTATGCGTCGGACTACGCGTTCGACGGCAGCGCGACCAACTCGGCGCTGGTCTCTTCCTCGGGCCGCGGCGTCTTCATCCCCAGCCTGCTCGCCATCGGCCAACTGTTTCAGGATCACCCGGAGTATTTCACGGACCGGATTACCAACGGCAGCACCGCAGGGGCGCGTTACCAGAGTGCGTTTGTCGCCAACACCCGCCGCTACGAAGAGGACATCACGGCGGGCTTTTTCATGGCCACGGCCAACCTCGGCCGCGCCACGGTCCGCGGCGGTCTGCGCTGGGAACGAACCGAGACCGACTCGCTCGACTTCGATCCGCGCTCCGCGGCGGAACTGCGGGCGGCAGGCTTCGCCGTGACCGCCAGCACCGGCGTCGCCACGACGATTCCCGGCGTGCAATACCAATATTTCTCGCAGCCGAAAATCCACCACACCGGCAGCTACGATAACCTTTTCCCGAGCGCGTCGTTCAAGTACCGCTTCACGCGGCACCTCGACTTCCAGTTCGGCTACAGCAGGACAATCCGCCGACCGACGTTCCGCGACATCGCCGGCGTCTGGTCGATCGACGACGCGGCGCAGCAGATCTCGGCGCCCAACCCCAATCTCAAGCCCGAGCGCTCGGACAACCTCGCAACCCGCCTCGCGTACTATTTCGAGCCCGTCGGCATCATCGGCCTGAACCTCTACCAGAACCGCGTGAAAGGCAGCTTCCGCACGGACCAACTGACCGCCGCCGAGTTCGGCAACTCCGATCCCGCCTACGCCCAATACACGTTTAGCACCACCACGCCGAGCGACGACGCGGTGCTGATCCGCGGTCTGGAGTTGGAGTACAGCCAAAGCCTCTCGTTTTTACCGGGTGCGCTCAAAGGCCTCAACGTGCGCCTCAGCTACACGCGCAACTACGCCGACGTCATCACCGCCAACATGAGTCCCCACGGCGTGAACGGCGGTTTCAGCTACAATTTCAAGCGCTTCAGCGTCTACACCAGCACCGCCTGGCGCGACTACGTGCCGCTCAACTCCACCAACAGCTCCTTCAACCGCCACCGCATGCCCGTCGACATCGGCGGCACGTTCAAGCTCACGCGCCACGTCGATTTCTTCTTCACCGGCCGCAACCTCCTGAACGAGCCCGTGATCACCTTCCAGAAGCAGGGCAACACCGCGGCGGTGCCCACCATTTACGAGATCACCGGCGCGGTGTGGACCTTCGGGCTCAAGGGCGTCTGGTGAGACGCGCCCTCATCTCCACCCACCCGCCAACGCACTTCCGTCAACCTTAGCGCGCAAGAGGGCAGTCGCAGCGGACCCTCCCATCAAGAATCCCGGCCCGAAGTCCGGGCCCATCCAGTGGTCCACCGCGCGCTGGACTGGCACGACCTGGAAATACCGCCTGTTCACCGTGCCGGACCACAACTACGACCACGGTTCGCTTTACATTGAGGCCGACGGCGCCGGGGGCGTGATCGCGCCCCTCGCGCCGGGTCCGCAGCCATGGGGCCCGGGCGCCGACAGGAAGATAGGGACGAGTCGCGACCAAGGCACGAACTGGACCAAGGTGAAAGTGCGGACGTCCGGCTCGAAGACCAACCACACCTACGCGCGCAAGCCCGTGAACGCGCACCCCGATTTTTATGCGCTGTGGGCCGCCGGTTCGCGGCTCGAACCCACCCCCTCGTCGCTTTACTTCGCCACGCAGGCCGGGCGGGTTTTCCCGCTGCCGGCGCACATGACCCGCGCCACCGCGAAACCCGTGCCGGTGCCCTGAGCGCGCATCCCTCACCGTCAGGCCGTGGCCACCCGCCGGCAGGACAATCGGCGTAAAGCATCCCCCGAGGCGGGGGTGCCAACTTACGCTAATCCGCTGAGGCGTTTTCTCCGCGGGCGTGCACGCTCCTCGTTCGATCCAGTGCCGGACGCCGCCGCCCGCCCCGCAGCATGAATTTCTTTCATGCGTCACAGGTTGACGATTCAGGAATTGCGCGAGTCCTTGCAGCCATGCAGCTGCACTACACTTACGACGCGACGCTCGAAGCCTTCCACGGCGCTCACGCGGGGGTCCTGACACACGCGCAGCTCGAAGCGGCCTATGCAGACCTGAAAGGAAACCCCAATTTCACGCCCATGGTGCGGGTGCTGCACGACTTTAGTCGGGTCACCGAATTCAAGATTTCT
>CAIJFT010000120.1 GCA_903820035.1 uncultured Opitutia bacterium | reverse complement strand
GAGTTATGGGGGTGCCCGGCGGAGGACTTGGCTGAGTGGTGGCGGTTGGCGATGCGCCAGTATAACGTCCTTACGGCTGCACCGACGACGGCCCTCTACCGCTAGGTCGGAGCCGTGCAGCTGAAGGCTCCACGTTGCAGGTTGAGCCTTCCGGCGGCGCGCGGCGAAAAATCCGATTGGGGCCAGCGGATTTTACCGGTCCCCGAGTTCGTTTTGCCGGCGATCAGGCTCGTCTGACTGAATCGCGTCGCGATGACCGAGCGTTGCGACGCGGCCGGCGCGCAGGCGGGATCATGCAGCTGAAAGCTGAGAGTGGAGGGTTGAGCGACCAACCGAGGAGACTCCGGAGACGCGGACCTGAAACGCGAAGCCACCCTTTGGTTTTGCGCTCAACGCTCAGCCACCAACGCTCAACGGCATGAGTTTTGGCTCAGGTGGCGATCAGCGCGCGCAGGCCCGTGTCGACCTGGGCAAATTCGTCCTTCAGGGTGTTAATCCGAATCATGATGCCCTCGAGCCCCTGGTCCTTGGCGTGATGCTCGATCGCCTCGGCCGCCGCCCGGAGTCGGCTGGCGCCGAGATTGGATGAGCTGCCCTTGATGGAGTGGGCGGCTCGGGAAAACTTCGCCATATCCCGCGCGCTCAGGCTCTGCTCCAGCTCGGTGATCCGCCGCGGGGTGTCGTCGAGAAAGATGCCCACGATTTCACGCAGGAACGCGTCGTTATCGCCCGGATTAAGGGCGCGCAGGTCCTCCACGGTCCGCAGGTCAATGATGGGCAGGATATTCATGGGCGGGGGCGGCCGGGTGGAAAGAGGCGGGGCGTGATCAAGTGGCCCACTCGAACGACGTGTTTTGCTCGACCTCCTCGATGGTCGTTAGTCCGAGCAGCACCTTTTTCAGAGCGTCGTAACGCAACGGCTTATATCCGACCCGGGCCGCGGCCTTGGAAATTTCCTGGGCGCTCCGGCGCTCGCTGATAAGCGTGCGGATTTCTTCGGTGACCAGGACGAGTTCGTGAAATGCGATGCGGCCCTTGAAGCCGGTGTTGCGGCAGGCGGTGCAGCCGCGTCCGCGATAAAACGGAACCTCCACCAGACCTTCCTCGAGGAAGTAGCGCGCGAGCACCTCCCGCGACGGATAATAGGCCTCTTTGCACGCCTCGCAGATGCGGGCCACAAGCCTTTGCGCCAGCACGCCGATCACCGACGGTGCGACCGTGTAGGGTTCGACGCCGATTTCCATCAGACGCGAAATGGCCTGCGGCGCGGAGTTGGTGTGCAGCGAGGCGAACACAATGTGACCGGTGAGCGCGGCTTCCGTGGCGATCTTGGCGGTTTCCAGATCCCGGATTTCACCGACGAGAATGACGTCGGGATCCTGCCGCATCAGCGCGCGGAGAATCGTGGAGAATTTCAGGTCGATGTTGGAGTTGACCTGACTCTGCGTGACCCCGGGCATGACAATTTCAACGGGATCCTCGATCGTCGAAATGTTGATGCTCGGTTTGTTGATTTCCGCCAGCGCGGCGTAGAGGGTGGTGGTCTTGCCGGAGCCGGTCGGCCCGGTGACAAAAATGATGCCGTTGGGATTTTGCACGAGCCGCTTCAGCGGCTGCAAAATCGGCTGCGAGATCATCATCTTTTCAAGCGACCAGGACGACTTCTTGCCGGTGGCCGGCAGAATCCGGACCACGGCCTTTTCACCGTGGGCCGCGGGAATCGTGGAGACGCGGAAGTTGGCGCTTTGACCGCCGATCGGTAGCGAAAACCGGCCGTCCTGCGGGAAGCGTGACTCCGCGATGTTCAGGTTGCAGAGAATTTTAAGTCGCGAGAGCAGCGAACGGTGCAGCTTGCGCGAATAGGTCAGGATTTCGCGGAGGTTGCCGTCGACGCGGAAGCGGATGCGACAAGACGTTTCCTGCGCCTCAAAGTGCATGTCGGTTGCCCGCTCGCGCATCGCGTAGAAGACGATGCTTTCAAGCGTCTGGATCAGGGCGTTGTTCTCGACTAGTACCGCCAGCTTTTCCTCCGACCCCTCGCCGATGTCGAACAGGTTGGAGCGCTCGAGGTCACCGAGGCTCTCTTCGATTCCCTTTTCGGTGCAATAGTGGACGGTGATGGCGCCTTCGACCTCGCGTGGCAGGGCGAAAACCGGGCTGATCCGCATCTGGGCGATTTGACCGATCCGCCGTACGAGATCGACGTCCGTCGGCGTTGTCATCGTGACGGTGAGTACCCCGTCGAGGACATAGAGGCCGATCGCCTTTACCTTTTTGGCGACCTCGACCGGGAGGTGCAGGATCGCTTCGTCGGTGATGATCGAGGAAAACGGATCGACGTAAGCGACGTTCAACGAATCCGCCCAAAAGCGGCAGGCGTCATCCTTGGTAAGGATTTTGCGGTCGATGATCGCTTCGACCAGGAGCGGGCTTGAGCCGAATTTCTCCGCGAGATGGTTAACCTCTTGCGAGCAATCGAAATTCGGCAGCTTGAGGATCCGCTGGACGAACGCCTTACTTTGCGGATTTTCCACGTCGGGCTGACTTCGCTTTGAAGAGTTTTCCAATTTCATTTTGATCGAGTATTTCCATCGCGAAGGTGGTCGAGGTGCGCTCGGCCTTTAACTCCAGCAGCATGGCGGGAAGGGAGTAGCGCACTTCGTTGAGTGCCGGCGGGCCGGCGGCCGGCTCAACCAACGGAGACGTGGACGCGGCTGATTTCGCCGCAAAGGGTGGCGTGGTGTTTCGACTGGTCATGGCGAGGCGGGGGCGCTGGCGGAGGCGTCTAGACTCCCGAAGTAGTCGGTCAGGGTTTTGGCCATTTCATCCTTCGAAGTGTCCTTGCGCAGATAATCAAGCGCGCCGAGGGCGAGGGCCTCCTCGACCGTTTTCCGATTGGCGAGCGAGGTCAGCATGATCACCGAGCAGGTCGGATCGATTTCCTTTAGCCGGCGGAGCGTTTCGATGCCGTCCATGTGGGGCATGTTCACGTCGAGGAGCACCAGTTGCGGTCTCTCCCGCTCGTAGGCGCCCAGGGCTTCCTCACCGTTGGCGGCTTCAATGATCGTCAGTTGGGCGAATTGCCGGAGAATGAGGCAGACGTATTTTCGGATATGACTCTCGTCGTCGACGATGAGAACGGTGCCGGCAAAACTCATGGCGATAGAGGTAAGGTGACGCGGAACTCACAGCCCCGAACCGGAAGGTTCTCGGCTACAATAGTTCCATGGTGGGCTTCGACAATCTTGCGGCAGATCGCAAGGCCGAGACCAGTGCTTTTTTCGCCGCCGGTGGGTTTTACGGAAAGCCGGCTAAAGTCCTGGAAGAGCTTGTCGCGTTCGCCTGCCGGAATTCCCGGTCCCTCGTCCCGGACCGAGAAGCTGCACGTGGCAGCCGGCAGGTCGAACTGCGTGGTGACGCGCACGGTCGAGCCCGGTGGCGAGTATTTGACGGCGTTGCTCAGCAGGTTCGCGAGCACCTGCTTCATCTTGGCGGGATCGATGGGCAAGACCAGCGGATCGGTCGGTGGCGTAAACTCAACGTGAGTCCCTTTTTTGGCGGCTTCAAAGTTGGTGAGAGACACGGATTTCGCGACCAGATCGGTGAGATTCTGCGCCTCGAGCGTGAGCTTGAGGTCTCCGGCCTCGATAGCCGCAACATCGAGCAGTTCGTTTACCATGATCAGCATCGACTGGCTGGCGTCATGGATGGTGTTGATCAGGTCCAATTGATCAGCGCTCAAGCGCCCGACGGCGCCCTCCCGGAGGAACTCCGCCAAACCGCGAATAGATGCGAGCGGGTTGCGCAAATCGTGGGCCGCCATCCCAAGGAAGCGGTTTTTGGCGGAGTTGGCTCGGCTCAACTGCTCGACGAGTAAAATCTGCTGCTCAACGAGCGCCCGGTTTTGCAAATGCGTGCGGATGCGGGCGACCACCTCCTTCGGCTTAAAGGGCTTTGGCAGGTAGTCTACGGCGCCCGCCCCCAAGCCCTCGACCACGTCGTCGGACCCGCTCTTGGCCGTGATAAAAATGACGGGGGCGCACTTTTCGCCGTACTGCTGCCGAAGACGCCGGCAGGTCTCAAAACCGTCGATCCCCGGCAGCATCACATCGAGTAAAACCAGATCGGGCTGGAACGTATCATAGACCGCCAGCGCGCTCTCACCGCTATACGACTCGGCGGTGACGTATCCCGCGATTTTATTTAAAATACCCTCAAGGATGCGGATGTTTAAGCGGTCGTCGTCGACGATCAGGATTTTTTGACCGGATACCGGAAAGGAGTGTGGCGTAGAGCTCGAAACCATCAGTTGCCGGAGGTTGGGTGCGATTCGCCTCAGCGCAACCGGAACCTCGCCGAGGTATTCGAAAAAAACGCCTGATTTGGTGTAAACGATAACAGTCAGGAAAGTGCACGTATCACTAAATCGGAATATGTTGATGTTTCAGCTTGCCCCACCTCGGCCGTTGCTGGTTTCCTCCGTTCCTCATACTTAAACCTCATGGCAAAATCATTTGTTTTCTCCTCTGAGTCCGTTGGCGAAGGGCATCCCGACAAGGTCGCCGACCTGATTTCCGATAGCGTGCTCGACGCCTGCTTGGCGCAGGACAAGTCGAGCCGTGTCGCCTGCGAAACCATGGTGAAGTCGAACATGGTCATCCTGGCCGGCGAGATCACGACTTCGGCGAAACTCAATTACGAGTCCATCGTCCGCGCTGCGATCCGCGACATCGGCTACGTGAACGGGGATGACGTCTTTCATGCCGACCAGGTTTTTATCAATAACTACCTGACAAAGCAGTCGCCCGACATCGCGCAAGGGGTCGATGCGAAAAAAGCGAAGGGCAAGAAAACCGCGGAGCAGGGCGCCGGCGATCAGGGCATCATGTTTGGTTATGCCTGTACCGAGACGCCCGAATTGATGCCTTCACCGATTATGTTCGCGCATCGTCTGGGTCGCGAGCTCACCAAGGTTCGCAAGTCCGGCAAGGTTCCGTGGCTGCGCCCCGACGCGAAGTCGCAGGTTTCGATCCGTTATGAGAACGACAAGCCGGTGGAGGTTGTGAACGTCGTCATTTCCACGCAGCACACCGCCGACGTTCCGCATGCGACGATCGAAAAGTATCTGATCGAGCATGTCGTCAAGAAGGTGATTCCGGCGGCCATGCTGACCAAGGATACTGAATACCTCATTAATCCCACCGGCCGTTTCGTCGTGGGTGGCCCGCAGGGCGACTCCGGTCTTACCGGCCGCAAAATCATCGTCGACACGTACGGCGGCTGGGGGCGCCACGGTGGCGGTGCGTTCTCCGGCAAGGATCCCTCGAAGGTCGACCGCTCGGCGGCCTACATGGGTCGTTGGGTTGCGAAGAACATTGTCGCCGCCGGGCTGGCGACGCATGCTGAAATCCAGTTCGCCTACGCGATCGGCCATCCGCAGCCGGTCTCGGTTCGGGTTGATACTTTTGGGACCGCGTTGCTCGGCACTTCCGACGAGGAGATCACCGAGGCGGTCCGCGCGGTCTTCAGCTTCAAGCCGGCCGACATCGTGGCGCAGTTGAATCTGCTCCGGCCCATTTACCGCCAGACGACGAACTACGGGCACTTCGGTAAGTCCGGCCTCCCGTGGGAACAGACCAACAAGGTCGCCGCGCTCAAGGCCGCGCTCCGCTGAGTCCGGTCGCTATCCCTATTATCAACCGACGTTTTTTTACATGACCACTGCCGCCAAGCCCGCCACCCAAGACTTCCAAGTCAAAGACATTGGACTCGCCGAATGGGGACGAAAGGAAATCGCCATCGCCGAGCACGAAATGCCCGGCCTGATGGCCGTGCGTAGAAAATTCGGCCCGCAGAAGCCGCTCGCCGGCGTGCGGGTGACCGGCTCGTTGCATATGACGATCCAAACCGCGGTCCTCATCGAGACGCTCACGGCGCTGGGGGCGAACGTGCGTTGGGCCTCCTGTAATATTTTTTCGACGCAAGATCACGCCGCCTCCGCCATCGCGCAGGCCGGCACACCGGTTTTCGCCTGGAAGGGCGAAACCCTCGAAGAGTACTGGGACCTCACCCTCCATGCGGTCACCTTTCCCGGCGGCAAGGGCCCGCAGTTGGTGGTCGATGACGGCGGCGACGTGACCCTCCTCATTCACAAGGGTTGTGAACTCGAGGAAGGCAGCGATTGGGTGAACAGCGCTTCCGGTTCTCATGAGGAGCAGGTGATCAAGAATCTCCTTAAGCGGGTCCATCAAGAGGATCCGCGGCGGTGGACCAATATCGCGAAGGAATGGCGCGGCGTTTCGGAAGAGACGACCACGGGCGTGCATCGGCTCTACCAGATGCTGGAGAAGGGGAAATTGCGCGTGCCAGCAATCAACGTGAACGACTCGGTCACCAAATCGAAATTCGACAACCTCTACGGTTGCCGTGAGTCGCTGGCGGATGGCTTGAAGCGCGCCACCGATGTCATGATCGCGGGCAAGGTCGCCTGCGTTTGCGGTTATGGCGATGTCGGCAAAGGCTCGGCGCATTCCCTCAAGGGGTTTGGCGCCCGGGTTATTGTCACCGAGATCGATCCGATCAATGCCCTGCAGGCCGCGATGGAGGGTTTTGAGGTCGATACCATCGAGTCGACGCTGGGTACCGCCGATATTTACGTAACCACGACCGGCAATCGCGATATCATCACGCTCGAGCACATGAGGCGGATGAAGGATCAGGCCATCGTCTGTAATATCGGTCACTTCGACAACGAGATCCAGGTCGACCGGCTCCATGCCTCCGACGCCAAGCGCGTCACGGTGAAGCCGCAGTACGACATGTATAGCTTCCCGGGCGGCCCGAGTATTTATCTTCTGGCCGAAGGTCGTTTGGTCAACCTCGGCTGCGCCACCGGGCATCCGTCGTTCGTCATGTCGACCAGCTTTACCAATCAGTCGCTCGCCCAGCTCGACTTGTGGAAGAATCGCGACACCTATGCGGTCGGGGTTTACCGGCTGCCAAAGCACCTCGATGAAGAGGTTGCCCGTATGCATCTCGAGAAAATCGGCGTGAAGTTGACCAAGCTGACGGCGGATCAGGCGGCCTACCTTGGCGTGCCGGTCGAAGGCCCATACAAACCGGAGCATTACCGCTACTGAAGCGGTTCCGTCATCCAGAAGATTCGCGCGGGCCTTTGGCCCGCGTTTTTTTTGATCCGTGCGGTCCCGGCTGGGGCCCGCGCTCCGGCGTGAGGGTAGGCTAGCTGCTGTAACCCGGGGCGGGGCGCAGCGCGAAGGGGAGTTTTGTGTCGCCCACCTCGTAGTCGGTGAGGATCGAGAAGCGGAAGGTAGAGCCCTGCCCGGCGGTGCTGTCCACCGAGATGGAGCCGCCCATGAGCTCGCAAAGGCGCTTAGAGATGATCAAGCCCAGGCCCGTGCCGCTACGGCGCCGTTGCGCGGAGTGGTCGACCTGACTGAATGGCTTGAACAGTTGCGCCATTTTATCCAAAGGGATGCCGATCCCGGTATCCGAAACGGCGAAGAACAGGCGCAGCTCCCGGCGGTTGTTGTGGGGGTCGAGCGGAGCGCCGCGCAGGCAAGAGAGGTGGACGCGAATCCCGCCGCGCTCGGTGAACTTCAGCGCGTTGGCGATCAGGTTGGTCAGGATTTGGCGTATCCGCGCTTCGTCGCTGTTCGCGATGGCCGGAACATCGGCGTCAATCTCGGTCGTCAGGGTGAGTCCCGTGCTGCGGGCCCGTGGTTGAAAAAACGAGGCCGTGTCCTCGAGGCACTTGTGAAGACCGAAAGGAGACGACTCGATCTCGATTTTTCCAGCGTCGATTTTGGAAAGATCCAAGATGTCGTTGATCAATTTCTCGAGGGTTTTGCCGCTGGAGCGGATGATCTCGACCTGTTCGCGCTGCTCGAGGGTCAGCGGCGAGTCGGCGAGGATTTCGGCGAAGCCGACAACGCCGTTGATCGGCGTGCGGATTTCGTGGCTCACAATCGCGAGAAACTCGCTCTTAGCGCGGTCGGCCGCTTCGGCGGTTTCCTTGGCTTGGAGCAGCGCGGCCTCGGCGTCCTTGCGGAGCGTGATGTTATGGCCGACGGCCTGAAACTCCAGCGTCTGGCCCGTATCATCCTTGATGGCCCGTCGCGTCCACATGAACCACGCGGTTGTGCCACTTTGGAGCTTTAGGTCCTGTTCAAAGGTGACGGTTTCCAGACCGATCGGCCCAGCCTGATCAAAGTAGGGGAAAAGTTGGCCGATCAGATCGTTCCGCTTACGCCCTAACGCGTCCGCGTAGGCGCGGTTCACAAACGTCAACTGTCCGTCCATACGGAAGCGGCAGATGAGGTCGACTTGATCCTCGACGATCCCGCGGTAGCTAGCCTCGCTGCGCTGCAGCGTGCGGGCCATGCGCTCAATATTGCGGGCGAGGCCGATGATCTCGTCGTGGTCCGTCTCGCCCGCTTGTCCCTCTTCAACCGGTATTTCGACCTTTTGCCGCAGGGCCTTCAGTCGGTCGATCAGCGCCCGGTCCCACGCGTAACCCGCAAGCACAATTAGAATACTTCCGATGATCGCCATCGACAGCACATAGTAAGTGGTGCCGAGCTTCTCCCGAAGCTCTTCGTCGAGCAGGATGGCGAAGAGGGCGGCGACCAGGCTCAACGCGAGCGCGAAAATGAAGACTGACTTGCGGGTCGTATTCTCGGCCATTGTTCGCGCAACCAATGCCGTCGTGTGGCGGCCAAGTCTATTGAAAAACGTTCGCGGAGGGTGCGCGACGGTTAATCGCCCGGCTTCAGCTCGTGCAGCGGGGGCAGGCGGCGGAGTTGCGGGACTGCTCGGGCGACGATTCCTGCCACGATGATGGTGCCGAGTCCGCCCCAAACCACCGCGCCGACCGGTCCGATCAACGCCGACATCAGGCCGGCGCGGAGGGCGCCGATCTCGTTCGAGGAGCCGATGAAAATTTGGTTCACCGCCGTCACGCGGCCGCGGAGGGCATCCGGTGTCAGGAGTTGGACCAGCGATTGGCGGACGACGACACTGACGTTGTCGAATACGCCCGTCAGGAAGAGGGCGAACAGGGAGAACCAGAGCCAGCGCGAGAGCCCGAAGGCGACGATCGAGGCGCCGAATCCGACCACCGACCACAGTAGGGCGCGGCCGGGATTCCGCAGCGGGGGACGGTGGGCGAGCCACATGGCCATGGCGAAGGCCCCGAGCGAGGGGGCCGCCCGCAGCCAACCGAAGCCGATCGGGCCGACGTGCAGCACTCGGTCGGCGTAAACGGGTAGCAGCGCGGTGGCGCCCCCGAGTAGAATGGCGAACAGGTCGAGGGTGCTGGCGCCGAGGATGGCTTTTTTCCGCCAGATAAATTCGCCGCCGGCCAACACGTCGCGCCAGGTGCGTCGCAGGGCGGCCCGGCCCGGGGGTTGGAAGTAAGTGACCCGACGTAGTGCAATTAAGAAACCGATTTCCAGGGCGGCACCGAGTGCGTAGACGGTGGGAATACCGGTGAACGCGATCAGGAATCCACCCAGCGCGGGCCCGGTAACCGTGGCGATTTCAAAGGCGCTCGTGTTCCACGTGATCCCGTTGCTCAGCGCTGGAGCGGGCAGCAGCAGCGGCGTGATGCTGGCGCGGGCCGGCCAGATCAGAATTCGCGCGCAGGCATGGATCAGGATCAACCCGAAGACCAAGGGCAGGGCCGGTTGGTCGAAACGCATGGACTCGGCGCCGGCGTGCTGTTCGAAGATCGCGGCGACGCGTTGCAGGCCGTCGTTCGCCCAGCGGAGCACCGCGAGGTCGGGTACGGCCCGATAGCCGAAGGCGAGTCCCGCCAGCGCCAAATTGGTGACAGCCATGGCCAATGTGCCAAAGCCGATCAGGCGGCGGCGGTCGTGTTGGTCGGCGATCGCACCCGCGGGCAACGAGAGGGCGAGGAGCGGCAGGACGTTGACCAGTCCCACTAGTCCCAGCGCCGTCGCCGAATGCGTCCACTCATAGACCTGCCAAGTGGCGACCGCGAGCACCGCCTGCCGCCCGATCAGGGCGAAAAAACTGCCGGTGAGGTAATTCCGGAAATTCGGCACGCGCAGCGCGGCGTACGGGTCGTGCAAGGGTGAATCGGCGGGCTTGACCGGCATCGTTTGGCGCCAGCGAGTCAAAGATTGGTCCCGCTGGCGAGTGGCATTGCCCGGGGAACCCGCGGGCGAATTGCTTTGCGCCGTCCGTCCGCAATTTTAGACCAACCCGACATGCCGCCGCTCCGCCTTGTCTTCCTTGGTTCCGACGTGATCGCACTGCCGCTGTTGGAGTGGCTGGTCGGTCCCGGCGCCGCTTTGGGCGAGGTTGTGGCGGTGTTCACCCAGCCGGATCGGGCGGTCGGGCGGGGGCAGAAAGTGCAACCCAACGGGATCAAAGCGTGGGCGCAAGCGCGCGGGCTCCCGGTGTTGCAGCCCGAGAAAATCACGGAGGAAGTGCGCGGCGAGCTTTCGGCGCTGCGGGCCGACCTGGGGCTGATCATGGCTTACGGCCATATCCTGCGCGACGACTTTATCGGCACGCCGACCCTCGGTATGCTAAACTTGCATACGTCCCGGCTGCCCGGTTACCGGGGTGCTTCGCCGATTCAGAGCGCGATCGTGGGTGGAGAACCGGCAACCGGCGTTACGCTCATGCGCATTGTCCGCCGCCTGGACGCCGGACCGATCGCCGACTGTGAAGGCGTGCCGATCGGGCCCCTTGACAGCGCGCTAGACGTGGAAGGGAAGCTCGCGGCGGCGTGCGTGCCGTTGCTCGCCCGTGCACTGCCTCGCCTGCGCGACGGCACCCTCGAATTTTCTCCGCAGGACGACGCGGCGGCCACCTACTGCCGCAAGCTGCAGAAGGAAGACGGGGTGCTGGATTTTGCGGCGCCCGCCCGGGCGTTGGCGGCCCGCGTCAACGGCTTGTCGCCCTGGCCGGGCTGCTCGGCCCTCTTGCTCGGACAGGTGATCAAGTTCGGACTCGCCGACGTGGCGCCGGGGGGGGCGGTGCCGTCGGGAGCGTGCCCGGGACAGGTGCTCGGGGCTGATCTCTTGGGTGTCCTGGTTGCGACCGGGGACGGCGTGCTGCGACTGCGGCGGTTGCAGCGACCGGGCGGACGGATGTTGGAGGCGGCCGAATTTATCCGCGGATTTCCCGTGCCGCCCGGAACGGTCTTGCCGTCGCTCCCGATGCCGGGGTTGGTGACGCGACGCTAGGCTTGGTCAGGGCTTGCGCCCGCTGGCGGCGCGGGCGGCGGCGATTTTTTCTTTCGCTGCGGCGGGGGCCTCGATCCGGCCGATTGGAACATAGGTGAGAATGACGATGCGCTGTTCGCTCACGGGCACCGCGATTCGGCTGCGCGTCTCGCGGCGAGTGCCCT
>CAIJFT010000119.1 GCA_903820035.1 uncultured Opitutia bacterium | reverse complement strand
GTGCGCGCCTCCGAGTTGTCGGTCAGGGCGAGCTTGAGGAGCGCCGCGCGGTGCGGCTTCAGGTCGGCGGGCGTCTGCGCGAGCAGCAGCCGGCCGACGGCGCGGACATCGACCTCCGCGGGCGAATCGATCGTGGTGATGAGGAGTGAAACCGGCGCCGTCTTGCGCAGGCCGGCCAAGGTGGCCAGGGCCTCGGCGCGGATCACGTCGGACACCCCGCTGCGGCCGAGGAGATTTTCGCAAACGTCCGCGGTGCGGGGCATTTTCACGACTTCCGCCGTGCTCAGGGTGCGCAGGAGGTAGCGGGTGCTCGAGGCATCGCCGCCGGCGAGAGGGGTGCCGGCATCGAGACTCTTGCGCCAGAGCGGGCGCAGTTGGCGGAGGGTTTCGCCGATCGTGTAGTCGAGGTAGTAATCGACGGGCAGCTTCGCCGCCGCGAGCGCGACGTTGGTCGCCTCGGTGACGTCGAAGAAGCTGGCGCCGCGCACGGCCTGGAGGCGGACACGCTGGTTGTCGTCGCTCGCCCGTTCCTGCAGGAGGGAGAGGGCGTTGGGCAGGCGGTCGCGCCAGTAGCCGACCACGCGGGTCGCGGCGGCGCGGGCGTTGGCGTCGGGCGAACGCAGGACCTGCG
Organism: uncultured Opitutia bacterium; assembly: GCA_903820035.1. GTDB lineage: Bacteria > Verrucomicrobiota > Verrucomicrobiia > Opitutales > Opitutaceae > ER46. Next base: position 1,857 of record CAIJFT010000119.1, on the reverse strand, counting down.
CCAGCAGGTCGGCGTTGACGACATTGTGCCACTGGTGAACCCACAGCGCCTCGGTCAGGTGGTGGGCGTAGTCGGAATCTTTTTTGTCCAAGCCGGCGACCCAGGTCTTCAACGCGGCGATGACCTTCGTGGACTCGTGTTTGCCGAGTTCGATCTTGGCCAGGTTGCGGATCTGGTTTTCGCCGCGCTTCAAGAGTTCGAGGAGGGCGGGGATCGGCTCGCCGTCGATCTTCGGCTGCCACGCGAGCGGGCGGCCCTCGGCGGTGATGCGGTAAATGCGGCCGTGCTCGTGGTCGCGGTTGGCGTCCCGCAGATGGCTCTGCAGGTGGCCGATCAGCGGGTTGTGCCAGTCGACCACGTAGAGCGCGCCGTCGGGTCCGGTGCTGGTGTCGATCGGACGGAAATTCTTGTCGGTCGACTGCACGATGTCCTGCTGTCGCTCACCCTTCAGGCCGGCGCCGTCGTCGACGAGCTTCACGCGGAAGATGCCTTGGAAGCCGATGACGTTCGGGTTCAGATAATTTCCCCAGAACTCCTCGGGGAAGTGGCGGCTGGTGAGGATCGTGCTGCCGGCGGACGGACGGAACGGGCGGTCCCAGAGCGTCTTCATCTTCGGGTGCTTCGCCGGATAATCGATGCGGCCGCTGAACGCCGGGCCGTAGTAGGTGTTGTTGCCGGTGGCGTCGGTGATGATGTCGTTGCCCCAGGTGTCGAAGGCGCGGCCGTGCGGATTCGCGAAGCCGTAGGCAATGTAGGTCTCGAATTTTCCGGTGAGCGGCTCGTAGCGGTAGATGCCGCCGTCGGTATTGCGCACGGCGCCGGCGACGGTCTCGACCTGGGAGCGGTGGAAGACGCCGTCGCTGAAGAGAATCGCGCCGCCCGGCTCGTAGACCAGCGAGTTGGCGGTGTGGTGCGAGTCGGCGGAGTCGAGGCCCATGAGCACGCGCTCCTTCCAGTCGGCCTTGCCGTCGCCGTCGGTGTCGCGCACGAACCACACGTCGGGCGCCTGCATCACGAGGATGCCGTCCTTGAAGAACTGGAAGCCCGTCGGGCAGTTCAGGCCGTCCAGGAAGTGCGTCACCTTGTCGGCTTTGCCGTCCTTGTCGGTGTCCTCAAAAATCAGAATGCTGTCGCCGATCTTCGACGTCGGCGTGCGCTCGGGATAATTTGGCCAGACGGCGACCCAGAGGCGGCCCTTGGTGTCCCAGGCCATCTGCACGGGTTTCGAAAGCTCGGGGAATTCCTTTTCGCTCGCGAACAGGTTCACCTTCAGCCCCGGGCCGGCGGTCATTTTTTCGATCGCGGCCTGCCCGCCGAGAAACTCGTAGGTCCCGTCGATGTTGGTGCCCGGCTTGTTGGTGCCGAACGAGGTCACGGTCGGGAGTGGCAGCACTTCGGGCGGCGTCTTGCTGCCGCCGGCGATGGCCCAGGCGCGGCGATCGAGGTTGGCGGTCATCACGTCGCGTTGCCCCATTTCCTCCATCATGACCTGGGTATTGGTGATCTTTGGTGCGTCGGGGTGCGAGACGTAGGCGATCTTCGAGCGGTCGCCGTAAATGTTGTAGCCGTCGACCGAGCGGTAGCGGGAGTGCCACATCTCGTTTTTGGCGTTCACGGCGGCGCGCAGCCGCGCGGCCTCCGGGGTGTTCATCGCGGGCGCGGCCCCGCCGAACAACGCCGGATAAATCTTCTCCGCGAGTTTGCCCTCGCCGGCCTCGTTGAGGTGGACGCCGTTGATCGTCAGCGGCTGGCCGCCGGTGCGCGCGGCCTCGGCGTAGAGTTCCTGCGACGGTTTGAAGAGGTCGACGAAGGTGACGCCGGCCTGGTCGCGCGCGACCTCGGCCATCGCCTGGGCGT
>CAIJFT010000118.1 GCA_903820035.1 uncultured Opitutia bacterium | reverse complement strand
TTATTTTTTCGCCGAGGAAACCGACGCCTATATGATCAAGCTGCGGCGCCATGCCTTCCTGCGCGGCATCGACGTCAGCGGCACCGCGATCGGCAATAATTTCTCCCTTCCGAAGGGCCCGAAGCTCGACGAGGAGATCGCGTCCACGAAGAAGTGGATCGACCGCTCGCTGCTCATGGGCGCGCAGCACATCCGCGTGTTTGCCGGGAATGCGCCGAAGGGCTTCGCCCGCGCCGACGCCGACAAGAACGTCATCACCTGCCTTGAGGAGGTCTGCGACTACGCCGGCAAGCGCGGCATCTTCCTCGGCCTCGAAAATCACGACTCGATCGGCAGCGCCGCGACTCTGCTCCCGATGGTCAAGGCGGTGAACAGCCCGTGGATCGGCATCAACCTCGACTCGGGCAATTTCCGCACCGAGGACCCGTACAAGGATTTCGCCGCGTGCGTGCCGTACGCCCTGAACGTGCAGTTCAAGGTCGACATCCACCTCGGGGCCAAGAACGAACCGGCCGATCTGAAGCGTTTCTCGAAACTGCTCCGCGACGGCGGCTACCAAGGCTGGGTGGCGCTCGAGTACGAGGCCAAGGAAGATTCCGCGGTCGCCGTGCCCCGCGCGCTGGAGGAAATGAAGCGCGCCTTCGCAGCGTAGGCCGCGCCGCCGCTCAATCCGAAGCGTCACGCCCAAACATCCGTATTGCCCCGGCGCGGGCGGGCCCAACGCTGCGCCTTTCCTTGATGAGCACCACCACGCGCAAACCTTCCTGGCTCCGGGCAAAGTTGCCCAGCGGCCCCGGCTACGCGGCCACCCGCCGGCTCGTGGACGCAAACGCACTGCACACGGTTTGCCAAAGCGCCCAATGCCCCAACCTCGGGGAATGCTGGTCGCGCGGCACCGCGACGGTGATGATCCTCGGCAACATTTGCACCCGCTCCTGCAACTTCTGCGCGATCGCCACCGGCCGGCCGACGGAACTCGACCTCGGCGAGCCGGCCCGCGTCGCCGACGCCGTGGCCAAGATGAATCTCAAGCACTGTGTCATTACGAGCGTGGCGCGCGACGAACTCGCCGACGGCGGCGCCAGCGTCTGGGCCGCGACCATCCGCGCCATCCGGCACCGCAACCCGCACACCGCCATCGAGGTGTTGACGCCCGACTTCAAGGGCGAGACGGCGCACGTGGACCTCGTGCTGGATGCAAAGCCCGACATTTATAACCACAATCTGGAGACGGTGGAGCGCCTGCAGAAGCCGGTCCGCGTCCAGGCGCGCTACGACCGCTCCCGCTCCGTGCTGCGCCACGCTAAGGGCCGCGGGTTTGTCACCAAGACCGGCATCATGCTCGGCGTCGGCGAGGAACCGGCGGAGGTTGAACAGACGTTGCGCGACATCGCCGCGGACAAGACGGATATTCTCACGATCGGCCAATACCTCCAGCCCACCCCGCAGCACCTGCCCGTGTCGCGTTGGGCCCCGCCGGAGGAGTTTCTCCACTGGAAGAATTTCGGCCTGAGCATCGGCATCGGCGTCGTGGAGAGCGGCCCACTCGTCCGCTCAAGCTACCATGCCGACGAACAGTCGCAGAAGTACACCGGCGCCGAACACCTGAACACCGCCAACGCGCTCGCGAGCGCGTAAGCTCTGCGGCGGAGCGGAGCGCCCGCGGGCGCCTCAGCCCTGCATCCGCGCCGCCATCCGGCGCCAGCCGAGCACCCCGCCAAGGCCAAAGCCGAACGCGATCAACATGCCGTGGATCAGGTGCATTTGCGGGGTCGCCAGGCCCAACCCGATCGATCCGCGCAGCGCATAGGCAGCCCCAAAAGCCAGCCCAACAAACAGCGAGGCTCCACTGACCAGCAGCAGCGTCCGGGTTAAGAGCTCACCGCGTCCATCGAGGGCGATGCGGACCTGCAGTATCCCCACGACCATACCGGCCAGCGCCAGACCGCATCCGGCGGCCGACTCCAGACTCGTCCCCCAACCCAAGCGCGTCGCCGTGACCCCGAAAGCCAGCGCCGGCACCCCGAGCACTACGCCCACCGCGCCCCGGGCCGCGAGCCGCCAGACAAAGAGTTCGCGCTGCACCAACCCCGCAAACAGCGGCAAGAGCAGTCCGGCGTAATGGAAATGCACCGCCATGGACGCGACCGTCGCCGCATCGAACTTTTTTGGCATTACCCCGGCGCGATCGACTCCGGTCCCAAATGCGCCCAAGGCAAAAAAGACCAGCGCCACGTCTGCGCACATCCCCTCAAACGAACGGCGGAAACGTTCCCGCCGCAACCGGAGTATCCCGACGACCGCCAGCAGTCCGGCCAACGCGACCCACGGCAGCGCCAAAATCGCGGCCGGTACGCCGGCAGGGAGCCAGCACGCCGCCCCGAGCAACAGCGAGGCGGGCAATTGACTGGCGCGCGCTAGCTGCAGCCCCCAAGCAGGGAACCCGGTTTCGTCGGCCTCGACCAGGAGTTCTAAGACGAGGGGCACGAGCACCAACGCGGCGAACGCCACCAAGGCCGGACCCCAGCCCTCAACACCGGCGTCCCGGGTGGCGACAAACGCCACCCAGCCGATTGCGCCGACAGTTGCACGAAGGTTTGCAGGCATAAGCGCCCACGTTGTACGCCGCCGCGGCGGCAGGCAATCGCGCTTGTGGGTGCGGCGCCGACATCTTTTTCGTGTGTTTCCTCTGAATCATGCTTTTTCTGAGCCATGAAGACGCGCAAGGAAATCGTCGAAAATTGGCTGCCCCGTTACACCGGAGTCCCACTGGAAAATTTCGGTGAGTACATCCTCCTGACGAATTTCGACCAATACGTTAAGCTCTTCGCGCAGTGGCACCAGGTGCCGGTGCTCGGCGAGGACAAGCCGATGGCCAGCGCCACCGCCGACAACATTACGATCATCAATTTCGGCATGGGCAGCGCCACCGCCGCGACCGTGATGGACCTCCTGAGCGCGATCTCGCCGAAAGCGGTGATGTTCCTCGGCAAGTGCGGGGGACTCAAGCACCGCGCCTCTCTCGGTGACCTGATCCTCCCGATCGCCGCCATCCGGGGCGAAGGCACGAGCAACGACTATTTCCCCGCCGAGGTCCCGGCGCTACCCGCCTTCGCCCTGCAAAAGGCGATTTCAACCACCATCCGGGACAACGCGCGCGACTACTGGACCGGCACCGTCTACACGACGAACCGCCGCGTCTGGGAGCACGACGAGGAGTTCAAAAAATACCTCACAAAAATTCGCGCGCTGTGCATCGACATGGAGACCGCCACCATCTTCATGACCGGGTTCTTCAACGAAATCCCGACCGGGGCCCTGTTGCTGGTGTCGGACCAACCCATGACCCCCGAAGGCGTGAAGACCGCCGAAAGCGACAAGCAGATCGACGAGAAATTCGTCAAGGATCACCTGCGCATCGGCATCGACTCCCTGAAGCAGCTCATCAACCAGGGGCTCACCGTAAAGCACCTGAAGTTCTGATTTGGATTCAGGGCGCAGCCTACGGTGGCCCGCCGGAGGAAATTCAAATTACA
>CAIJFT010000117.1 GCA_903820035.1 uncultured Opitutia bacterium | reverse complement strand
CGCCGCGCCCGGCCGGCCGCCTCAATCAAACCACTCGTCGCGCGGGTCGAAGGCCGGGATGGCCACGTTCACGATCTTGAATTTGCCGACGAGCCGGTGGCGGCAGCCGGGCTTGATGAAAATCGACATCATCGGCTTCGCGGCGATGCGCTCGCCGTCGAGCTCCATGAAGCCCTCGCCCTCGAGCACGAGGTAGATTTCGGTCATCTGCTTGTGGTAGTGCGTCTGCGCGTCGATCGAGATGTCCACGAGATGGATCGTCGCCAGCTTGTTGTCGGGCGTCGCGAAACCGCGGCGGGACTGCCCGCACGGACACGGCACCGGTGGCACGGCGTCGAGCTGCGTGATGAGGTAGTTCTTCGCGGCGGCAGGGACGGAGGGGAGAGTCATGAGGGCGGTGCTTGCAGCCAAGGCAGCCCCGCGGCGCGATCGCTGTCAAACGCGGGAGGGGCTTTAGGCCCGGACCGGAGACCCGCTTGCCGGATTGGGGCAGGTCAGCGCGCTGGCACGCGCGGTTTGAGCGCGCCCCCATCTTCCCCGCGGAGTTTTTCCGTTCGCCATCGGGAGAGGCTCGGGCATAGACCACGCCCTTTGCCGTGAACGAATCGCCCTCCCCTTCCTCCGCCCCGATTCCCAACGTCCTCGCCGAACGCTACGCGTCGTCGGCCATGAAGGACATCTGGTCGCAGCATGGCCGCGTGGCCTTGGAGCGCGACTTCTGGATCGCGGTCATGAAGGCGCAACGCGACCTCGGCGTGCCGATTCCGGCGGAGGCGATTAAAGACTACGAAAAAGTGAAGGGGCAGATCGACCTCGCCGCCATCGCCCAACGCGAGCGCGTCACGCTCCACGACGTGAAAGCGCGCATCGAGGAGTTCTCGGATCTCGCCAAGCGGCAGTTTATCCACCTCGGGCTCACCAGTCGCGACCTCACGGAAAACGTCGAGCAGCTGCAGATATTCCGCTCGCTCAAACTCGTCCGCTTCAAAGTCGCCGCCGCCCTACTCGCCCTCGCGCGCCAGGCCGAGGCGCACCGCGACCTGATGATCACGGGCCGCACGCACAACGTGCCGGCCCAGCCCACGACGCTCGGCAAGCGGCTCGCGATGTTCGGGCAGGACTTGCTCGGCGCGTTCACCCGCCTGGAGGAATTACTGGAACGTTATCCGGTCCGCGGGCTCAAGGGCGCCGTCGGCACGCAACTCGACCAACTCACGCTGCTCGGCGGCGACTTCGCCAAGGTCGACCAGCTCGAGACGCGCGTGATCAAGCACCTCGGTTTCAACGCCTCGCTCGGCGCCGTCGGGCAGGTGTACCCGCGCTCGCTCGACTTCGAAGTCACGACCGCACTGCACCAGGTCGGGGCGGCCGCGGCCAGTTGCGCCACCACGCTCCGCCTGATGGCGGGAGCGGGCCTGCTCACGGAAGGTTTCCAGGAAGGTCAGGTCGGGTCCTCCGCCATGCCCCACAAGGTCAATGCGCGGAACTGCGAGCGCATCTGCGGCTTCTCGACGATTCTCAGCGGCTACGTCGCGATGACATCGGCCCTCGCCGGCCACCAGTGGAACGAGGGCGACGTCTCCTGCTCGGTCGTACGCCGCGTGGCGCTGCCGGACGCTTTCTTCGCCATCGACGGCGCGCTGGAAACCTACCTCACCGTATTGCGCCAGATGGAGGTATTCCCGGCCGCGATCGCCGCCGAGAACGAGCGCAACCTGCCGTTCCTCGCGACCACCACCATCTTGATGGAAGCGGTGAAACGCGGCGCGGGCCGGGAAACGGCGCACGCAGCAATCAAGGAGCACGCGCTGGCCGCGGCCAAGGCCCTCCGCTCGGGTGGCGGCGACGCCGACCTGCTCGCGCGGCTCGCCGGCGACCGCCGGATCGGGCTCGGCAAGAAAGCCCTGCAGTCGATTCTGGCGGAAAACGCCCGCTTCGTCGGCGCTGCTCCGCATCAGGTCGACGCTTTCGTGGAAGAAGTCGCTCCCCTCGCCAAACGGAACCGCGGGGCGGCCGACTATCGCCCCGGGCGATTACTCTGACCGGTGGCCGGCAAAAAATCGGGGCAGGGCCGGAACTGTCACCCGCCGCGAACGGGATCCTGCAAGCGCGTTTGACCCCCGGGCAAATGGCTCAGCCGGAGAGAACTTCACCACCACCAACGCCGATCGGGAAATTTGAGTTTGCCACACCCGAGCACGCCGCGCTTCCTTGGCCGTTCTCGTTCTCTCAAACCTTTACCACACCACAGTCATGGCTGAACTCGTAGGAAATGTCTTGGTAGGCCAATCCGGCGGCCCCACATCCGTTATCAATGCCAGCGTCGCAGGCATCATCTCGGAGGCGCTGAACCATGAGTGCATCGAGGAAGTATACGGCACGCTGAACGGCGTGCTCGGCCTTCTGCAGGAGGACCTGATCGATCTCGCGGCGGAGTCCCAGCAGCAGATCCGCGCCCTCAAGCACACCCCAGGCGCCGCCCTCGGCACCTGCCGGTACAAGCTCAAGAAGCAGCAGGATTTTGAGCGCGTCCTTGAGGTCTTCAAGGCGCACAACATCCGCTACTTCTTCTACATCGGCGGCAACGATTCGCAGGACACGGCCGACAAGATTTCCAAGCTCGCCCAGCAGCAGGGCTACGAGCTCCGCGTCATCGGCGTGCCGAAGACGATCGATAACGACCTCCCGATCACCGACCACTGCCCCGGCTACGCCAGCGCAGTGAAGTACATCGCCACCAGCGTCCGCGAACTCGCCTGCGACAACGCGGCGATGGGCCAGGGCGATCTCATCTCGATCGTCGAAGTCATGGGCCGTAGCGCGGGCTGGCTCGCCGCCGGCGCCGCCCTCGCCAAGCGCCGCGACCACCCGTACGATCCGCCGCACCTGATTCTCCTCCCCGAGATCCCGTTCAACCAGGAAAAGGTCGTCGAAGAGATCAAGCGCGTCCTGAAGCGCGAGAAATTCTGCCAGATCGTCGTCGCCGAGGGTCTCGTCGACAGCGACGGTAACTACGTCGCGGCCGATGCCTCGACCGACGCCTTCGGCCATGCCCAACTGGGCGGAGCCGGCGACGCCCTCGCCGAAATCCTCGGCCAGGCCATCCCTAGCGTAAAGATCCGCGTCGCCAAGCCCGGCCTGCTCCAACGCGCCGCGGCGCACGCCGCCTCCAAGACCGACGTCGACGAGGCCTATCTCACCGGCCAGGCCGCCGTCGAGGCCGCCATCAACGGCGAGACCGACAAGATGGTCACCCTCATGCGTGGTGACGGTGAACAGTACACCTCCGAGACCGGCCTGGCTCCCCTCGCCGACGTCGCGAATTCGGTGAAGAAGCT
>CAIJFT010000116.1 GCA_903820035.1 uncultured Opitutia bacterium | reverse complement strand
TCCGCCGGATGACGAGTGACGGCGTCGTCACGACAGTGGGCGGCCTGCCCGCTCCGCAAGGCATCGCCCCGGCGGGCACGGTCGATGGCAGCGGCGGCAGCGAACGCTTCACCGATCCGTTGGCCATCGCGGTCGGGCCGGACGGTAAACTTTTCATCGGCACGTCGACCACCAACGCCGCCGATCGCCGGCTGCGCTTGGGTACGCCGGCCGCGTTGCGTTTTCCCACGCTGATGGCGGGTCGGGTCTTTGACCTTTCCAGCCCGAGCGCCGTGACGTTTGTCCCGGCGGTCACTAACACCCTGACGACGAGCGCCCTGACCTACCAATGGCAGTGGGCGACGGCGTCGAATCCGCTGGGCTTCGCTGCCCTAACCAACGGTAGCGCGGATGGCCTGACGGTGTCGGGGGCCACCACGGCAACCCTGTCGGTGACGTCGGCCAGCCTCGTTCACGACGGGGATTTGTTCCGATTGTTCGTTGCGAATGCCGCCGGCTTGTCCGCGTACTCCAACACCGCGCCGCTCGCGGTGCGCGAAAGTCCGGTCTTCACCAGCGCTCCCGCGGCGACCTTTGCGGCCGGGTTGTTTGGCTCGTATACGATCTCGACCCGGGCCACGCCGGCGCTGAGCTCCCTCACGGTGACTTCCGGCACCTTGCCGAGTTGGGCCACGCTGACGCAGGTCGCCGGCACCAACACCGCCACCGTGTCGGGCACTCCGTCATCGGTAGCCGGTTCGCCGCTCACGTTCACCCTCACCGCGAGTAACGGTTCCGCGACGGCGGATCAGGCCTTCAGCCTCACGGTGGACACCGGCTCTGCGCCGACGATCGTCGCGGCGCCGGTCAATCTCACCGTGGTCGCCGGCCAACCGGCGACGTTCACCGTGGTGGTGACGGGCAGCCCGCCGCCGGCCCTGCAATGGCAGCGGCAAGTGGGCGGCACGGGAGATTTCTTCACGTTGACCGAAGGCGCGCTCTATTCCGGCACGACCTCCTCGGCGCTGACGGTGAGCGCGGTCACCGCGGCCATGGCCGGCGATCGGTTCCGTCTGGTGGCGAGTAACGGGAGTGGTCCGGCGGCGACGAGTGCTTCGGCCCAGCTCTGGGTCACCGGGCTGAAACCGGTCTTTGCCCAGATGCCGCAAACGACGGCGCTGATCGCCGGACAGCCGGCGACGTTCACCGCGGTGGTGAACAGCCAGCCTGCGGCTACCTTCCAATGGCAGCGGCAGGCGGGCGGCTTCGGCGTTTTCAGCAACCTCACCAACGGTGCGCCCTACGGCGGCACCACGACCAGCACGCTGACGATCACGCCGGCGTCGGGCGGCATGAACGGCGATCGTTTCCGGCTGGTGGCGACCAATGCAGCCGGCTCGACGACGAGCGATGAGGTCGCGCTGGATGCCGCGCTGGCGGCGGGCCTGCTGGCTCCCTCGATCCGCTTCAATCCGAGCAACGCCTCGGCCGCCTTCGGCCTGAGCGCGTCGTTCGCGGCCGGCGCGAACGGGATTCC
>CAIJFT010000115.1 GCA_903820035.1 uncultured Opitutia bacterium | reverse complement strand
GTTGTAGCTCTCGATCAACTCCTCGAACTTCTCCGCGAAGTCGGCGCGGGTCTTGTTCAGGCTGATGAGGCGCTACAGCATCGCGACCGTGACCGAGCGTGCGGGCCTTCAGCATTGAAGCGACCGTATTGTTCACGCCGAGGTATTGATGATTCTGGGCGATGATTTTCACCAACCCGGCCTTGTGCTCCGAGAACAGAGTGAAATTCTCAATCAAGTCGAGCAGGCGCGTCCGGTCGCACGTCCCGCGCAACATCACTTCCAGCGACACCCGGCGCGGCTCGTCCTCGCGCTCGATGCGTTTCCACTCGAAGAACCGCTCCCAATCCGCCGTGAGCGAGCCGACGCGGCTGTCCGTGCCGTTCGAGGCGATGAGCAGCGCGTTGAACCAGAAGAGTTGCGGAATGTCCGCCTTGTAACAGGTGAGGTTTTCGTCGAACGCGACGCGCGCCGGCACTCCGGGCTTCTTAAACTCCAGCACCACCAGTGGCAGGCCGTTGACGAAACCCACCAGATCCGGCCGTCGCGTGTATAGCGCGCCCGTGACGCTGAACTGGCTGACCAGCAGGAAATCATTGTTCGCCGGATGTTCCCAATCAATCACCCGCAGCCGCTCGGTCTTCTGCCCTCCGCGCTCACGGTCCGGCACCGAAACTTTGATTCCCTCTTTGAGCAGCAGATACACCTCGCGGTTCGCTGCTTCCAGGCTCATGGCCGAACGGTCGCGGGTCAATTCATCCACGGCAGCGGTGATGGCTTCGGGCGGCAGCGCGGGATTCAACCGCTCCAACGCGGCGCGCAAACGGGAAACCAACACCACCTCGCCCTTCGTCTCGCGCAGAAACGTGCCGGTCGCGCCGAAGGTTTCCTCCAACGCCGACACCACGGCCCAGCCAAGCTCCGCGAACAACCCGATGGCGGGCTGCTCGACGAGCTGGTCCTCGGTGTAGGCGTGCGCGGACATTCGTCGGTCAAGTATCGGTCAAGTATCGGTCAAGCGATGAGTCAACCAGCCTGAGCGGGCTGCTCTGCTTTTCGGCGCAGCGGTAAAAATGCCAGGATGACCTCGCGACGCGCCCTGACCTTCCGGCCATCGCGGGCAATCAGGCCCATCTCGACCAGTGCGTTCAAATCGCGCTGCACCGTCTTCGATGTCTTCCCCGCGTAAGCCTTCGCCAGCCTCGGCGTCAACTCTATGACTTTCCCCACCTCGACCCAGTCGCCGCCGTCTCCGAGATCCAGCGCCAGATGCCGCTGCCGTGTATCCGTGGGACTGTTCCGGCTCTGGAATCGCTCGTGCACGAAGTTCCGCCAGACGACATCCCATTGCTGCGTCCAGATTTTCTCAAGCTGCTCCCGCAAGCCATCCACGAAGCCCCGCACCGCGTAGCCGATGAACGGCACAATGTCCCCGCCAGATTTGCTCGCATGATCGAGCTGACGGTAATAGTCCGCCCGCGTCTGGTTGTAGTGGTTGCTGAAGAGATGCGCCGCCGGTGACGGCACCCCCGCCGACAGGAGGATGTGGAACTCCAACAACCGTGCCGTGCGTCCGTTGCCATCGCCGAACGGGTGGACCCACGCCAGATACAAATGCGCCACCACCGACCGCAGAATCGCATACACCGTGTCCGTGCCCGTGGCGGAATTTTCCGGTGCTTGGAAGTCCGGCCCATTGAGCCATTCACACAGCCGGTCCACCAGATACGGGCAGTCCTCCGCCGGTGCGCCGCGATACACATTGCCGACCACCACCGAATGCGTCCGCAACTCACCGGGCTTCACATCGTCCTTCACGGGCAGCTTCTCCAAGACCTGCCGGTTGTAAGCGCAGAAAAGTTCCGCCGACATCGCCGGCAGCGTGCCCTCTGCCAACTGTTTGCTGATGCCGTTGCACGCCGCGATGATGTTCTCCACCTCCTGCTTCAGGTATTGCTTCGACGGCGGCACGACCAGCCTGCCCTCCACTGCCTTCAATACTTCTTCCTCCGAAAGCGTGTTCCCCTCGATGGCCGTCGTCGCCGCCGCGCCCTTGGCTAAATAGAGTTGATGCAACGCCTGGGCGGTGGCCGGACGCAGCGGCACGCGGGAAATGTGCTCGCACTTCGACGCCGCCTCGCCCAGCGCCAGCCAAAGCTCCGCCCCCGCCTTGCCGAGGTCGCAGCGAAAGGAAATCCAGGAATGTGTCCGTTCAAATGTCCGCATAAATGTCCGGTCGACTCTCCGTCTTTACGGTTACAAATGAACCACTTAGGGCAATTCCGTCAGAGTATTTTCTCCTTCCGTGTCCACTTCCATGTCCGGTCATCTGAGAGGGAGATGCACTGAAACGCCCCAATTCACCGCCCGGTGAAAACGGCGAAATCCACGAAACGGTGGCGGTGATGGCCTCGGGCGGCAGTAAGCTGCGCACCCTCATCCCGGCCTGTCGGCCACCCTTCTCCCAGTGGGAGAAGGGACGGGGATGAGGGTTTGGCAACGCCGATTGCGCGGCGCGCAACCGGGACACCAACACCACCTCGCCCTTCGTCTCACGCAGCAACGTGCCAGCCGGGCCAAAGGTTTCCTCCGACGCCGACACCGTGGTCCAGCCCAGCTCCGCGAGCAACCCGATGGCGGGCTGCTCGACAAGCTGGTCTTCGGTGTAGGCGTGGGGCATGGGTTTACCCAAGTATGAATTGGATCGCTGACTTGACCTCCGAGTGGTCGAAACGCCCCGCCTGCCACAGCGTTTCTACGACATCGCGGACCAACTCAGGTTCATGTGCCGAGTTGTGAAGCAACTTTGTCATTGCGACGCGGCGGTCGGGGAGACCATGGAAAGCTTGGTGAAGCGCGCCGCGCCTCCTCAGAACGACATCCGCATCGTTCTCCGCATCTGGAGACCGAAGGATGACATCTTCAATCGCCCCACTCCACAACCAGATGTTCTTTGGCGAAAGCAACTGGGCAGTCTTTCTAGGCTGCCGCCGACCAATGGCCGCCGCTAGGGCGGCAATCTCAGCCGCATTCATAAGGGTGTGTTTGCGGATAAAAGCGTCGAGTGTCGACCCGGTAAAGCCCGCTCCGGCCGCAGGAGGGTTCGCCAACTCATTGAGCATTGAATCAACAATCTTCGTCGCTTTGCTGGCCTTGGTTGGCAGGTTTCGCAGTGCAGCCCGGATGGAAGTTGCAGCAGTTTGCAGTGAGGCAATATCAGCCGCCACTAGCCCATCTCTGAACAAAGGTGCTGACGTGCTTTCGGTAGCGTCCCAGTCAAAGAATGCCCGCCAGTTTGCGCCAAGATCACGAAGAAATCCCGCGAGGTCGCCAACTGGTCCTTTCCCTCCAGCCGAAACGATGAGAATGTCCTGCCGGTCGGGAGTTATGCCTGTCTGAAGTTCAACGAGCGTCCTGAGTAAGGTCACATCGTTTGGGCCCTCCACGACAACAACTTTGTCCACCAGGAGCGCCTCTGCCGGCTTCAAGCCATAGTTGCCGAGGGCTATTCTTACTTCACGGTCTGAACGCGTGACGTTCTTTGGTCTCTTCACGGTCTGACGGGCTAGATCACTGGTCAAGGAAAGGACGCAACTGTGGTCGAACTGATTCAACAGATAGGGAGAGTGTGTTGTCAGGAACACCTGAGAATGGTCCTCCGCCGCACACTGGTTAAGGTCTTCCGCAATCGCACGAAGCGATGTAGGGTGGAGATGGTTGTCAGGCTCTTCAAAAAGGTAGAGCACGAACTTTTCGGAATCTTCACCGAGCTGCCGATAGAGTTTCAGAATCACGGAACTTTGATGGCCAGTGCCCAGCTTGTCCAAGCCCACCTCCTTGTCGCCAATCCTGACGCTCAGTCCCGCCGCCGGGAGCAGTTGCTCCAAATCAATTCCGTCAGCGTTCACAACCAGCTCATCAACTCGTAGCAACTGGCGGGCAACGTCTCTTGTTCCGTCGAGGAGAGCTTTGCCACGCGCCCTCACAACATTGCGGACGTTTTGATTGAGCTGCGTGAATGACGCCGTGCCGCGCGTTTTCATCAGGACATTGGCGAGGGTTTGCTTGAAAGGCTTCAACCCCTCGGCCGCAATGTCACGAATTGCTGGGACATGAACTACCAGAACTCCATCCAGGAACTGAGCGCGCCGGTCGTCGGATAATTGCGTGCCATTCAGGTGCGCCCTCTTAACCCCGTTTCGTTTGACGCTGACCGAATAGGTGAAGGGTTGCCCTGCCAAAACGCTTAGCGACGCTGCGAGAGCTGGCGTCGGGGAATCGAAAGTGAGCTTTACCTGGCACGCAGCGTTCCCTCCAACAACATCGTAACAGATATTGTCTGCCATCCGCTCGGCTTTAAACGATGGCAAGAATGCGAACTTGATTGCTCGCAGAACATTTGATTTGCCGCAGCTATTCGGGCCGCAGATCGCCGTGAGCGGTGAAGCGGCAAAATCCATCTGATGAATGGAGCGGAACTTCTCGATCGTGACGTTGGTGATCTTCATTTCAGTTTCCCCGCTCCTTTCTGGTAGGTGTGGCTGTCGAAAATGAAATCCGCCAACGTCTTCGCGCTGTTCACAGCGAGCTTGGCGTGGTGCTTCGACGCCTTGTAGCCGGCGGCGTGGGCATCGCTCATCTTGTTCCGCATACTGGCCAGACCGTTCACGACGCTCGTGAGACCCGACAAAACTTGGCGGAGCATGTCGCTGATGTCTTTCCGCGCCGGATCGAGGTTGAGCAGCGTCTGGACGCGTTTGTTGAGCTTTATCAGGTCGCCGTCGTATTGCGGCGGTGCGGGCGACAACTGCTTTTCAATTTCAATCAGCACCCCCTCGACCAGCGAGCGGGCGTTGGTAATCGCGCCGCCAAAGTCTCCCTCGTCTATCTTCTTGTCGCACTTGCGAACCTGTTCCTCGATGAAGACGTGGTTGACCTCCTGGGACTCCGGGAACGGCGTATCGAACTGCACGACCACCCCGCCGGTCTCTCGCACTTTGAAATGGTCGCCGTCGCTGACAAGTTCGTAGCCATCGAACTTGAGGAACTTGTTGAGGTGCGCCGCCGCGACCTCTGGCTTGAGGTCTTTACCAATCCACTCGCGCGCATCGAAGATTTGGTTGATGAGTTTGCGCAAGGAAGTCGTTTCGTTGAGCGGCAGCAGTTTCTCTTCGGCGTATTTCCAGCGTGACGGGAATCCCGCTTCGTAGAAATCGTTTGCGCCATACTCGTTGAATAGCTGGACCAACATCGGCCCGCTTCGGTAAGGCGACATCTTCGTGTCGCCTGTCACAATCTTGACGAGTTCCGCCAGAGTGTTCCGGGCAATCTTCATGCGGCCACCTCGGCGGTTTTCAACTCCACCTGCCCCGACAGCAGACGCGGCAGCAGCAGGTCGCGCGTCCGGCGGAGGTTTTGGATTTGGCTGTCGAGCGTCCACGCCTGCTCAAACATTGCCGCGACGGTCCGCTGGAAGCGGGTGCGGAGTGGCAACGGCGGAGTCACGAGTTCAACTGACGAGATTCCGTCGAGGGTGATTTGGGGTTGCGCAGCCCCGCCGACGACATCACGAAGCCCGCGCTCTTTCAGCGTGTGGAACAGCCAGAAGAAATTGTCTGAGTGCGTCGGGTCGAAAGTGAAGGAGTTATTCGTCACGTAACATTTCGGCTCGGTAATCTGCATTTCGCCGACGCTGCCTCGACAACCGCAGATGATGGTTCGGCCCTCGCGGGTGTATTCGGTGTAGCGTCCGATAATCTTCGCCGCTCCGTAAACCGAGTGCGCTCCATCATCGGCCAGTTTCTTCGTGGGGAGATTCTTGCCGTAATTCACCTTGGTTAGCTCGAACAACGGCCTCACCTCCCAGCCTTGGGGGATGTCGCCGAGGGGGGAGTCGACGCACAGGTGCTTTTCGTGGCCGGGGAAGCGGAAGTGGACGAACCACTCGCGGTAGAGGGCGCGGGCCATCGCCTCCAAGAGCCGGATGCGCCGCTGACTGTTCTCCATCAGCTCGTCGTAGGCCGACAGGATGCCCGCTATCCGCCGTTGCACCGGCAGCGGGGGAACGCTGACCTCAATCTCGGAGAACGCCGTCTTGTTGATGATTGGCGTCGCCGCACCGCCCGCGATTGCTTTCAGATGCTCAACCCGTGTCTGCAAAAGGTAGTAAACGAAGAACGGGTCGTGTCGCGTTTCATCAGCGATAACTGAATTGATTTGCTGATTGGTGAAGGAAGGCCGGTCAGTCATGCACATCTTGCCAACCGACGCGATGCACGTGACGCAAACTGTTTTGGCGGGCAGAAGGAGATTGCGTTGAGATTCTCGCCCTTCCTCCGAAACCTGCCGCGCCGCCTCGCAGTATCGGTAGCTGCCTATATCCGTGGGGGTGATGAACGGATACCCCTCGCCGTAAAGTTGAGGCTTCGCAGTTGGCGGCGTCTTGCCGGTCACTACGCGACCAAGGTCGGCGACTGTCATCGTTTGCCAATCGTCAGCCATCGTCACGCCTCCAGAATCTCCGCCACGTTGCCGGCGATGGTTTGTTCGAGGTCGCGCGCCTGGGCGTTGAGAGTTTCGAGTTCCTCGTTCAGCGTTTCGAGTTGTTCCTTAAAATCCTCGTCGCTCACGGCTTCGCCGGCGGCCACGCCCACGTAGCGGCCGGGGTTGAGCGACCAGCCTTGCGCTTCGATTTCCTTGAGCGTGGCGGCGCGGCACAGGCCGGGCACGTCGGCGAATTTCGGTTTCTTGCCGAAGATTTCTTCGAGCTTCGCGCAGGCTTCGTCGCCGCCGAGGGTGAAGTCGAGGGCTTCGCCGCGATAGAGGCGGACGAGGTTGGCGAGGAAGCCAATCTGCGCGGGTGTCCATTCGCGGTGCGCACGGTCCACCTGCCGGTAGATGTGGCGGGCATCTATGAACAGGACGGTGTCGGCGCGGGCCGCCTTTCCCTTCCCTTTATCCAAGAACCAAAGGGTGCAGGGGAGCGTGACAGTGTAGAAAAAGTTCGGGCCGACCGCGACCATCACGTCCACCGCGCGGCTTTGGATGAGTTGGCGGCGAATCTCCTGCTCAGAGGAGCGGGCATCGGAGGCGGAGTTGGCCATGACGAAGCCGGCGCGGCCCTGCGCGTTGAGCGCGGAATAGAATTCCTGAATCCAGAGGTAGTTCGCGTTATCAGTGCGAGGCAGCCCGAAGGGATAACGGCGCCCTGGGCCGACCTCGGTGGCGAGTCGTTCCTTGTCCACCTCGTTGACGTTGAAGGGCGGGTTCGCAGCGACGAAATGGAAACGGCCCGTGCTGTGGTGCGGATCCTCGTAGTAACTGTTCCCATGCCGGATGTCGCCCTCCAGCCCGTGGATCGCGAGATTCATGCGGCAGAGGCGCACGGTGGCATCCACGCGCTCCTGGCCGTGGATGCTGAGTTCCGAGGCCGGGTTCTTCTTGTGCGCCGCCACAAATCGGGCGCTCTGTACGAACATACCGCCGGACCCGCACGCGCGGTCGAGGATGAGTCCGTGGAACGGCTCCAGAATTTCGACAATGAGCCGGACCTGCGAGTTGGGGGTGAAGAATTCCCCGCCTTTCTGCCCTTCGGTCATGGCGAAGTTCCCGAGAAAGTATTCGTAGATCAGCCCGAACGTGTCGCCCGCGATGGTGGCGGGAATCTCGGAGACTTTCTTGAGCAGTTCCTTGAGGAGGGTGCTGGTGAATAGGTTGTAGGTCTTGGGCAGGACGCCGGCGAGTTGCGGGTTGTGCTTCTCGATGTCGCGCATGGCGGCATTGACCTTCGCGCCGATGTTCTCGGCTTCGGGGCGGTTGAGCAGGTAGTCGAACCGCGCCTCGGCGGGCAGGTAGAGGATGCCTTCGGCATGGTAGGCAGCGGGTTCATCGACGCGGCTGCCACGGCGCGGCAAGTTGCCGTTCCCACCGTTGGCGTCAGATTTTTCAAGCTTGGCGCGCTGGGCGGCGAAGCGGACTTCGGCGAAGCGCAGGAAGATGAGGCCGAGAACGGGCGCGGAGTATTCCTGGGACTTGAGGCCGCTGTTGGCGCGGAACTGGTCGGCGGCATCCCAGAGGCGCTTTTCGAGAGCGGCGTTGTCGGCGTCCTTGGCTGAGGGGGAAATCCAGATCATCAGGGGGTTTGAAGTCCCTCGACTCTACGGACAGGACCGCGGAGGGCCAAGCGAGCACTTCAATCCGCCCCCGAATAAATGTGGGGATGCAGCCGACGAAACGTCCAGCGCCGGATACGACCGCTTAAAGGAAAGGGCCGACGGCCGGCGGCGACAAAGCCCCGGACCGGAGGACGGCATGGAGGGAAAGCCTGGCCCGACGCGCGACGATGCGGGCGGGAGAGTCCTCAGTAGACTGCCTAACCGGTCACGCGCCCGAGAATGATGCGCAAGAGCGCGGCTTCCCCTACCCTGCGGTGCAGCCCTAAGATGCGGCAGCGAGGCGCTGGCGCGCGGCGCGGCGCGTTCCTGTGCGCGGCGGCGAAGTTACGGAACTTCTACCAAGCGGAAGTTGAGGCCGATGTCGTCCACGAGTGCTTCGCGTTCCTCCAAGTCGGTCGCGGCGACGCAGGTGGGCGTTCATAGGCCGGCGGGTGAACCGCGAAGAGGCGAGGAGTCGAAGGCTTCAGTCCTTCACGAAGGGGGTGCCGGCAGGGACGAGGCTTTGGCGGGTGTGGAGCCAGCCCTCAGAGAGCAGGCAGTCGCGCAGGACATCTTTGCGACGACCGCCATCAGCCATCGCGGTGGCGAGGAGGCTGCCGGCATTCCAACCGGCAAGGCCCGCGCCGCCGCTGTTGGAAATCATCCGGCACTTGGCAAACTGCTGGTTCACCGTGGCTTGGTTGGTGACTCCGGGATGATACCAGACCTCCGGGCCGGTGCCCTTCGAGGGGTCGCTGGCGCAGCCACAGAGGAGGAGGAACATGACCGAAACGAGTAAAGAGCGGGGAGTGAGGTGCATGGATTTATGGGCTGGGGCTACGACGGGGAGCCTACGCTGCCCCTGGCACAGTTCACGCACGAATGCTGGCCATCTACCGTTGGAGCGCGCGACGTGGTTTCACCGCCCGCAGGCTTCGGCGTGGGCGCGGGCGGCGGCGAGGTAGGCGGGGTTGCCCTGGCGGCGGCGGCTGGTGCCGGTGAAGTTCAGCACCTCATAGCTGGCTTGGCGGAAGCGGTCGGCCAGACGGCTGCCGAAGCTGTCCTCCAGACTGCCGGGTGCGATGTTGGCGCAGAGGACCGTGGGAAGGAAGTGCGTCACGCGATGGTCGAGGATGTCGTGGAGCAGCGTCTCCGCGTCGTTGCCGCCGGTGGCGACGCCGAGTTCGTCGAGGACGAGCAGCGGCGCACCGCTGTATCGGTCGGCAATGCCTTCCTCCTCCTCGTCGTCCGCGGGACGGGGCCGGCGATACGAGGCGCGCAGTTCCTCAACGATTTGCAGATGGCGCACATAGCGTCCGTGCCCGAAAGCACGGAGTGCGCTGACGGCGAGGTGCGTCTTGCCATTGCCAACGCTCCCGAGCAGGAAGAGGAAGCCGGTGGGCGCGGCGGCGAACTTCTGCACCGTGGCGAGGTGGTGGCGGAGTTCGGGCGTATCGGCTTCGAAATTGTCGAAGCTGCAATGCTGGAACAGCGGGGGGACGCCCGCCCGCGCGAGCCGGCAGACCGGGCACGGCCCCAAGGTGTGCGTCGCCAATATCGACACGCTTCCGTGCGGTGCCTTGTAGTCGTTGTAATGTTTCCAGCCCGTGCGGGGGGTGGTGGGTTCGCCGTGGCGCGGACAGATGGACGGGAACTGTGCGGCCCATTCGACGATCATGGCCTGGATGCGTTCGTCCAAACCTTCTCCCATCGGGACGTGGATGAAGGTTTCGTGGTGGGATCGTGGATGGTCGTTCATATCTCGGTGCTGCTGTAGTCGGAGGCATGGATGATGGCGAAGGCGCCGCTGCGTGGACGGGGGCGGGAACGTGCGGGTGAGGCGTTGGCGCGCTGGTAGTCCACCGCGCGCCATTTCTCGCCGTAGGCTTGGAGGGCCGCTTGCCACTTGTGGATGGGTTGGCCGTGCTTGTTCAGCCAGCCGTTGGACTCCGCCTCGTGGAAGAACACGCGAGCGGCCTCGGGATTGACACCGTGCATCGAGGCGCACGCTTCGACCTCTGCAAGAGATGAAGGACGGGACGGACCAACAGGTGTGTGTGTCTTCTGATTCTCTTCCTCCTGATTCTCTTCACCTATGGGACCGGCAGCAACCTGCCGGTCTGGAGCGGCTGAAGCTTGCCGGTCAGGACCGGAAGCGGTTTGCCGTTCAAGGTGTCCCGACTCGGGGCCGGGCGCGTCCGCCATCCACGAGTGAGCGAGGAAGGCGTAGCGGTTGCTCTGGCGGAGGCCCGGTTGGTCCACCTCGATGAGCTGGAACTCCTCCAACTCGCGGAGGTGGTTGCGGATGGTGCGCTCCGCCACGCCGAGTTCGGCTGCGAGCGTGGATTGCTTGGGGAAGCAGAGGCCGTCGCGCCCGCTGAACTGGCAGAGGCGGGCATAGGCGAGCTTGGCCCCGCCGCTGACCTCGGGGCGGCATAGAAGCCAGTTGGGGATGAACGCGCCGACGAACATCCTCCACGGGAACGGCGTACACATCCCCTCATGGAAAAGAGGGCCTAGGGCTGGGCGCGGTGGAGCTGTGGAGGGGGTGCAGCGGGTCGGGTTCTGCGGGGTCGGCGGAAGGGGCGGTGCCGATATAAACTCGCTGGCGGGCTATATT
>CAIJFT010000114.1 GCA_903820035.1 uncultured Opitutia bacterium | reverse complement strand
GAAATTCGAGGAGCCAGAACGGCTCGACGGTCACATTCGGCAGTACGCCGATTGACGCCTTGATCATGTTCACGGGCAGAAGCGCCTCCTTCAATTCCGCGCCGGGTACGCGCAGCTTGGAGAGATCGGCCGAGTTCACGACATTGATGCCGTTCGGAATGAAAGTGCTCTCGCCAAGGCTGAGGACCTGGCGGCCCACCCGCAGTTCGAGCGGCATGTTGCCGAGCGTAAACTTGCCGCGCCCGTAGACATCCAGCAATTCGGCGCCGCGTACGACCCGGTCCTTCGCCTGGTCGGACAACGGCGTGCGGGCCGTCTCCTCGGCTTTGTAATCACGGAACCAGTAACCGCGGACGAAGGCACCGTAGTTCTGGAACTTCAGCTCGAGGTCGTGGGTGCCTTTGACCAGCTGGGAAGCCCAACCCTTTTGATAATTCAGGTTGCCGTCGTCGGTGTTAACCGAGTTCTGCCGTCCGGCGGTGCCGGTCGACGTTGCGGTCGTGCCGTAGTAGTCCGGATCGGGTTGGTTGAGCCGGTAGAGCCCGCCGACCGACAAGGTGGTGTCGAAGCTGCCCTTGACGTCGCCCAAGGTGAACTGGACGGCACGGAGGGCCGGGTTAACGAGCGTAATAGCTGAGACCAGGACGAGACCGCGGGTCCGCAGCCCGGCCAAACGACACCGGAACGGTTTAGGTTTCATAGGGGTTAGGCGACCGCCCGGCGGTGTTCACGGCGGTGAACGAGGGAGATGTCCCGCCGGGCGAAAATCGAAGTTGCGGAGCGAGACTTACGTTTTCATTTCGGCCCGCAAGACCGAAGCCTGCGCGTCGCTTGGCCAAACCGAGGCATGGGTTTTACGCAAACATCGTGTCAGGGGTGATATCGGTCGCGGCCGAGCTTTTCGAGCGCTGGCGATAATTTTTCTCCCACCCATCGGGAGAAATGCTGGCCGGAACGTGCCGCGGACCGCGTGTGGCTTTGACGTCGCGCCGTTTTCGCCAACCGTGCCCGTCACCGCATGCAGGTCGCAACGCACATCCACATCAAAGGCGCGCGAGAGCACAACCTCAAGAATCTGGAGCTGCGTATTCCGCGCGGTAAACTTGTCGTGGTCACGGGTCCGAGCGGTTCGGGTAAATCGTCGCTGGCCTTCGATACCCTCTACGCCGAGGGCTATCGCAAATACATCGAGTCGCTCAGCACCTCGGCGCGCCAGGTGCTCGATCAGATGAAGCGACCCGACGTCGATTTCATCCACGGGCTTTCCCCGGTGCTCGCGATCGAGCAACGCACCGGTCAGGGCGGTCCGCGGACGACGATCGCGACGACCACCGAAATCGCCGACTATGCGCAGTTGCTTTGGTCGCTGGCGGGCGATCGCTTCTGCCCCAAGGATGGCGGTCGCGTCGTCCAGCGTTCACTCGACGACAACGTCCAATACGTCCTCACCGCCTGCGCCGGCGATCGCGTGATGCTGCTCGCGCCGTGCCTGCGCGCAAAGGCCAGCGTCCTGCGCGACGAGTTGCCCCGCCTCCGGCAGCGCGGCTTCCAGCGCGTGCGCCTCGACGGTGAGATCAAGAACCTCGACGACGCGAAACTGATCCCGCTCGGCGTCGGTGTCCGCGAATTGGTCGTCGATCTCGTGGTGGACCGCTTGGTCGCGGTGGCGGACCAGCGTAGCCGCCTGGCCGACTCCCTCGAACTTGCTTTTCGCGAAGGCAAAGATCGCGCGATCGTTTTGGCGCAAAAGTCGGCGGATGCGCCCTGGCGCGAGGTCCCGCTCAGCCAGTCGCTCGCGTGCGAGGTGTGTGGCGATGTCTTCGATAACCTGAGCCCGCGGCATTTCTCTTTCAGCCACCGCGAGGGCGCGTGTCCGACGTGCGACGGCATCGGCCGCAAATTGCGTTTCGTCCCGGAGTTAATGATTCCCGCCCCGGAGAAATCCGTGCGCGAAGGTGCGATCAAGCCGTGGCGCATCGGCGGAAAAAACCTCATCATCAAGCATAACGCCCTGCTGAAACAGTTGGCGGAGCAGCTGCCCTTCGATCCCGAGGTCCCTTGGCAGGATTTGCCCGCGGCAACGCGGGAAACCTTGTTGCGCGGCGCGGGTGAGCGGCAGTTTGCGTTCAAAATGCGGCGGATGCGCGAGGCCAAGGCGTCGCCGTTTGCCGGGATCATTGCGGACCTGGAGGAGAGTTATCGGCACACCGACAGCGACGGCTTCCGCGCGCGCCTCACCACGTTCATGGTCAGCGGACCGTGCCCGGAATGCCGGGGCACGCGGCTGAATGAACGCAGCAAGGCGGTCACGGTGGATTGTTGGAGGGCGGCGGCGGTCAGCGGTGTCGGCGCAAACGGCCCGCGGGTCGCCCCGGCCTCCGCGTCCACGGGATCCGAAAAATCGGGATCCGCCAGCAAGGATCCGCAATGCGTGTCCTTTCCTGAATTCATGGCGATGGACGTCGCGACGGCGCATACGTTCGCGGAGGCGCTGGTGGCGCGCTTCGGCGCCAATCCGGCGTTGCGCGAAGTCGTAACCGGAGTGGAGCAGCGGCTGCACTTCCTGCTCGAAACCGGCTTGGGTTACCTGACGCTTGAACGCGACTACGGCACATTGTCGGGCGGCGAAGCGCAGCGCGTGCGGCTCGCCACCCAGCTCGGCATGGGCCTGATCGGGGTAATTTATGTCCTCGATGAGCCGAGCATCGGATTGCATCCGCACGACAACCAGAAGTTGCTCGACACCATCGTGGCGCTGCGGGATCGCGGCAACACGGTCGTGGTGGTGGAACACGACGAAGACACCATGCGGCTCGCGGACGAACTCATCGAACTTGGACCCGAGGCGGGCACCGAGGGTGGGTACCTGCTGTTTCAGGGCCCGCCGGGCGACTGCCTGAAACTCACCGCGAAACAATCGCGGACTGGTCCGTATTTGGCGCGCAAGCTTGCGGTGACCCGCGAGGCCAAAGCCAAGGTTCCCGACGGCGCGTGGCTGACCGTGCGGGAGGCGCGCGCCAACAACCTGCGCGGTTTCGATGCGAAGTTTCCGGTCGGCCTGTTGACCTGCGTCACGGGCGTGAGCGGCTCCGGCAAGAGCACGCTCGTGCTGGACATCCTCGCGGCGGCGGCCGCGCGGAAACTCAACGGCGCCAAGTCGCTGCCCGCCCCGCACCGGCACCTCGAGAATCTCGACTTCTTCGAAAAGCTCGTGCAGGTCGACCAGGAGCCGATCGGCCGCAGCCCTCGCTCCAACCCCGCGAGCTATGTGGACCTCCTGCCCCTGCTGCGCGATCTGTACGCGCAGGTCCCCTTGGCCAAGATCCGCGGCTACAAGCCGAGCCGTTTCTCGTTCAATGTCCGCGGCGGCCGCTGCGAACGCTGCCAGGGCGATGGCATGATTAAGCTCGATATGCAGTTCATGCCGGACGCCTACGCCCCCTGTCCGAGCTGCGCCGGCCGGCGTTTCAACCGCGAGACGCTGGAAGTCCTGTTCCACGGAAAATCGATCGCGGACGTACTGGATCTTACGGTACGCGAAGCGACGCCGCTCTTTCGCAACATCCCCCGGGTGGTGGACAAGCTCGCGACGCTCGACGCCGTCGGTCTGGGCTATCTCACGCTCGGCCAATCGGCGACGACGCTCTCGGGCGGGGAGGCGCAGCGCATCAAGCTTTCGCTCGAGTTGAGCAAGCGCCAGCAGGGGTCCACGCTGTACATCCTCGACGAGCCCACGACCGGACTGCACTGGACCGACATCCAGAAGTTAATGGACCTGCTTTTTAAATTACGCGACGCGGGCAACACGGTCATCGTGATCGAGCATAACCTCGACGTCATTAACCTTGCCGACTGGCTGATCGACCTCGGCCCTGGCGGCGGCCGGCACGGCGGCGAGTTGATTTACGCCGGCTCGCGCGCGGAGATCGAGGCGGCTCCGCGTTCCCTGACCGGGGCCGCACTCAAACGCTGGCGGGCTCAGGGTTAAGGGGCCGCCGCGGGTTCCGTTCGATCGCGGGCTTGCACTGGAGCCGCAATCTTCTTTCGTGCCGTCGTGCGTCGCCTTTTCGCCATCTCCTCGCTCGCCTGCGCGTGGCTTTGCGCGAACGGGTCGGTGTGGGACGTCGTACAGATTGTGGCGTGGGGCCGGATGTTCTCGGGTTATGCCGAAACCATGACCGTTTCAGCGGCGCTGAAGGAAACGTTCAACCCGGCCAAGCCCTGCAAACTTTGCGTGCGAGTTAACCAAGGCAAGGCGCAGACCCGGCAACAGCTGCCGGCTCCGGCCGAGCGCGATGCCACCAAAATGGTTCTGATGCTGGATGCCACGCCGGCGCCCGTCTTTGCCAACGACCCCGGTCGCTGGTTGTCTGCTACATTTGAGATCCTCGACGAACGCACCGATCCGGTGCCCGTGCCTCCACCTCGCGTTTGAGCGGGTAGTCCGTGGCGCGGCGCTTCCTGCGGGAAGGCCGCTTTCGTCTGAGTGTAATCATCCCCGCCCACTCGTCGCGTCCCAACGCCGACCTGGTTTGGGCGGGATGAAGCCCGCCGGCGGTAGGCCGGCAATCATTGTCCGGGTCGCTCGTTCATGTCGCATCTTTTCCTCTCTTCTCCGCTGCGGGGCCTCGGCCTCGCGGCCATTCTCCTGTTCCCGCTCGGAGCCCAAACGTCCGGGTCGCCGTCTGCGGTGACTGCGCTCCAGCCGGTCACCGTCACCGGCACGCGTGAAAAAGCCCTGCTCGTGGAAACGCCCGTCTCGATCGCGGCGATCCAGGCCGAGGCGATCCGCGACACCGCCCCGCTGCACCCCGGGCAACTGCTCGGTCAGGTGCCCGGCGTGGCGGTCGCGGTCACCAACGGGGAGGGGCATTCCACCGCGATCCGGCAGCCATTCACCACCAGCCCCGTGTATCTATTTCTCGAGGACGGAATTCCGATCCGCGCCACGGGCTTCTTCAACCATAACGCCCTCTACGAGGTGAACCTCCCGCGGGCGGGCGGCATCGAGGTAATCCGCGGCCCCGGGACCGCACTGCACGGTTCCGACGCCATCGGCGGTATCGTCAATATCCTGTCCCGCGCGCCCAACGCGAACCCTCACGCTGACTTCACTGTGGAGGGCGGCGCGTTTGGCACCTGGCGGGTGCTCGCTGGCGGCGGTCTTGCCGTCGGGGACCAGGGGGCCGTACAGGTGGATCTGAATCGCACCCACACCGATGGTTGGCGGCAGCAGACGGCCTATGACCGGCAGAGCTACAACGTGCGGTTTGACCAACGCGTCGGAGCTGACGCCATGCTCAAGGCGACCTTGGGCGTGTCCCGGATCAATCAGCAGACCGGCGCGAACTCAGCGCTGACCTTCACCGATTACGTGACGAACCCGACCCGCAACCATCTCTCGATTGCCTATCGGAAGGTCAGCGCCGAGCGCGGGTCGCTGGAGTACGAGCAAAAGCTCGGGAGCAGCCTGTTCTCCCTGATCCCGTATTTTCGCGACAACGCGATGGAACTGAACGGCACCTACAACCTGAACTCCGACCCGCGCATCGAATTCGGGCACAACGTTTCGTACGGCCTGCTGGGCAAATGGCGGAAGAATTTCGTCGCCTGGCGGACCCGCCTGATTGCGGGCCTCGACTACGATCATAGCCCCGGGTCGCGCCGCGAGGACAACCTGTTGGTCACGCGCAGTGGCACGGGCGCGAACACAGTGTTCAGCGCCTATACCCTGGGCACCCGGATCTACGACTATCACGTGACCTTTCAAAGTATCTCACCCTACCTCCACGCCGAGTTCTCCCCGGCTCCGGCGCTGCGGGTGACCGCGGGGTTGCGGTACGACCACCTCAACTACGACTTTGCCAACCGCCTCGTCCCGGGCGTGGTGACCGCCTCGGTCCTCGGGGCGAACCGCTTCTACGGTCAGCTCGGCGGCAGCGAGGCGAGCTTCTCGCGGCTGAGTCCGAAACTCGGCGCAACGTACGCCCTCACGCCGCACGCCCACCTGTACGCGTCGTACAACTTTGGTTTCCGGGCCCCTTCCGAGGCACAATTGTACCGCGCCGGTAATGACACGAGCGCCCCGAATGCCTTGGCGCGCGCCCGCCTCGCCCTCGGCCTGAAGCCCATCAAGGCGGAGCAGACGGAAGTGGGGTTCCGTGGCGATGCCGGCGGCTGGACCTACGACCTCGTGGCCTATCAGCTGCAGAAGCGGGATGATCTGGTGAGCCAGCGCGATCTCGCGACCAACGTGACCACCAACACCAATGCCGGTAAGACCGAGCACCGCGGGGTTGAACTCGCGCTCGGCGCCCCGCTCGCGGCCGGCCTCCGCCTCGATACGGCGTTCTCCTACGCGCGACACCGTTACCTCGAGTGGGTGACGGCGACGGCGAATTTCAACGGCAAGACCATGGAGTCCGCGCCGGCGATGCTGACCAACACGCGGCTCACGTGGCGTCCGCGCGGCGGCTCCATGGTGCAACTGGAGTGGGTGCGAATCAGCTCTTATTGGCTCGAGGCGGGAAACTCCGCCGTCTTCGGCCGCTACCCGGGTCACGACCTGCTCAATGTCCGTACCCGTTACACCCTGACCCCGCACGCCGCGCTGTTTGTCCGCGTCATGAACGCCGCGGACAAACGTTTTGCCGACAGCGCCTCCGTCTCCTCCAATACGCCGGTCTTCAGCCCGGGACTCCCGCGGGCGGTTTACGCCGGGGTTGAACTAACCTGGTAATGATCATGTCCCGCCTCCTGCTCCTTCTCGTCAGTCTTGCCGCTGTCGGACATGCCGCCGAAGCCGGCGCCCATGGCCATGGTAAAATGCCCGCTGCGAATCCAGCCCAAGCCGAGCTCGGGGCCGGAGCCGCTTTCGATGCCGCCGGTATCCTATGGGTCGTCCACAAGGTCAGCGGTCATGTCGCGGTCAGTCGCTCTCCTGACCGGGGTGCGACCTGGCAAAACCCGGTGCTCGTGACCGCCGCACCGGAAACAACCGACACCGGTGGCGATGCCCGACCGAAGCTCGCGCTGGGCCCCGGCGGCGAAGTGTACGTAACGTGGACCCGTCCGCTCGCGAAGCCGTACACCGGCGAGATCCGGTTTGCCCGCTCCGTCGACGGCGGTCGTACGTTTTCGCCGCCGCAGGTCGTGCATCACGACCGGCAGGAGATCACGCACCGTTTCGAGGCGTTGGCGATTAACTCCCGCGGACAGGTCTTCGTGGCGTGGGTCGACAAACGTGACCTCGTGGCGGCGGCGACCGCCGGACAGCCGGCCTACCGCGGAGCGGCGGTGTATTTTGCCGTTTCCGACGACCGCGGTGCGACATTCCGCGGGGACTTCAAGGCCGCGGACCACGCCTGCGAATGTTGCCGGATCGCACTGACCCCGGCACCGGACGGCACCGTGACAGCGCTTTGGCGCCATGTCTTCGCGCCCAACGTCCGCGATCACGCGACCGCGACCCTGCGTCCGGACGGCTCAGCCTCGCCGGTGTTGCGCGCTACGTCGGATGATTGGCGCATCGACGTCTGTCCGCATCACGGCCCCGGACTTGCGCGCGATGGTCACGATCGCCTGCACGCCGTCTGGTTTAGTGCCGCTCCGCAGCGCACCGGCGTCTATTACGGCCGCTTGTCCGATTCCGGCGTGGAAGCGGTCCAGCGGTTCGGGGGCCCGACCGCGGAGCACGCCGAGGTGGCTGCTACTGGTGCTGCCGTGGCGATCGCGTGGAAGGAATTTGACGGCGAGAAGACGCGGTTGCGTGGACGAATCTCGGGGGATGGCGGTGCCCGTTGGCGGGAGATCGAACTAGCCTCGACGGAAGGGGCTTCGGACCACCCGCGGATTTTGACTTTCGGCAACCAGTGCTACGTCCTCTGGAACACCCGCGAGCACCCGCTCCGTGTCCTCGCCTTGCCATGATCCCTGCGCTCTCCCGCTTCGTGCTTTTTCTGTGGCTCGGCCTTGCCGTGATCGGGCCGGTTCGAGCCGCGGAGGTGCAGACCTTGACCCCGACCAGCTTCGCCGCGATCCGCGAGCGGTTCAGCGGGCGGGCGTTTCTGGTGGCGTTTTGGTCGGTCAATTGTGAGCCCTGCAAGGCGGAGATTACGCTCATCGCCGGGCTTCATCGGTCGTATCCGGATGTCCCGGTCGTCCTGATTGCGGCCGACCAGCCGTCGTTGCGCCCGGCGGTGGTACGGTTTCTCGGCCGGCAGGAACTCGGCCGCATCGAGACGTGGCAATTTGGCGACGCCGCCGAGGAGCGCCTGCGCTACACGGTGGATCCAACCTGGCACGGCGAGCTACCGCGGGCGGTTTTCTTCGACGCAAAGCATGCCCCGACCGCCCATAGCGGAGTCCCCGACGCCGCGTGGACGAAGGCGTGGTTCGCCGCGGCCCGAAACGGGAAGTGAGCTAGCGCGGCTCTACCCGCCGCCGGGCCGATCACTTTACCAGCAAGACGTAAGCCAGGTAGCTGAAGAGGCAGCCGGCGCCCGCCATCAGCATTCCGCTGACGAAGCGGCGCTTCACGAAATAGATCAGCACCATCCCGGTGAGTGAAACCACCACCATCAGCAGCGCGGATAAATCCACCACGAGCGACCAGCCGGGGCCGGTGTCACGGCCCTTGTGGAGATCGTTGATGATCGCGACGAATCCCATCCGCGTTTCGTTCAGTTCGTAGGCTCCGGTGTCGCGGTGGATCGTGGCGTCTGCCGTGTAGCCGGGCCCCTTGAACGCGACGGAGCACTGGCCGTCCTCGATCCTAAACTCGCCGACGAGGCCCTTTACCCCGTGCATCCGGCGGAGGTGTTCAACGACCTCGAGTTTGGCCACCGTCCGGACATCGCCGGCGGCAACCCAGACGCGGTTCAACTCGCCGCGGACTTGCGCCGTGACCGGACGGGAGCCGAAGAAGTCCTCGGCGTGGTTCAGCGTGAAGCCGGTGAGGGCAAAGAAAAACAGGATCCCGAAGCTGACCATCGAGAGATAGATGTGCAGCCAACGGAAAAGCGAGGCGCAGCGCCGCTTCCAGTATCCGACTAGGTGATGCGCCGAGTCGGGTGATTCCGGCGGAGAGGTGGGGCCGACCGCCATGATCAATGCGCCGCCGTCTTGCGGCGGTAATCAAGTACCGCCGAGTTGACCTCGAGGTTGGCCGGCAGGTCAAAGTGTTGCGGCTGGCCCGTGAACGCGACTTCCTGCCGCATGACTTGATGGGAGCCGTGTTCGCGCGCGACTTCGATCGCGACGGTGTAGGTTCCGGGTTTCACGGCCTGACCGCCGCCATCCTTGCCGTCCCAGCGGACGCTGTACTTCCCCGGGCCACGCGTCGCGCTGGCGACGGATTCGACGACCTGCGTTCCTTCGGCCATCGACCGGAGGTGGTCGGCGTGGTTCCACGCGCGCAGGTCGGGCAGCCAGCGGGCGCCGTGGTACCAGAGGGCGAGGGTGCGCAGCGGAAACCCGTCCTTGTCCTCGATCCAGATCGCGACAAACGGCTTCTTGCCGCGGCCACTGCCGACGGCGGCAATTTCAAAACTCACGAGCAATTCGTAGTTCGGATCCCATGCCGGCAACGGGATCGCGCCGGCCGCACCCGACGATTTTGCGGCGGCGGCGTGCACCCAGTTCGGGGTGGCTGGAGCGGCGGTGTTCTGCAGGGAATTCCAGCCCGCGGTGGCAAGCAGGCGGCCATCGTGCAATACCAGCAGGCATTCCGCATCGGCGATCGTAGCGACAAGGGCGAGGCCTTCTTCTGGAGTCACTACACACAGCGCGGTGGCGAGTGCCCCGGCGTCCGTCGCACGGGGTGAAACCACCGTTGCACTAAGAACGTGATCGACCGGACGGCCGGTGCGCGGATCGACGAGGTGCGAATACCAGCGACCGCCGATCTCGACCCCGCGACGGTAGCCGCCGCTCGTCGCGACGGCGCGGTCGCGGAGGGAAAGGTGCTGGAGCGGAGCATCGTTTTCGGCCTCGGCCTCTGGGTTGACCAGAGCGACCGCGTCGACCGCGCGGCCACGAATGACGAGATCGCCGCCGATGTTGACCACGGCCGACTCGAGTTGACCGGCCGCGATGGCGACCTCGGCGGCGCGCTCGATAATGAAACTCTTGGTGAAGGAGTTCAGCACGAGCGGCGCATCGGAAAGATGGATGGCGGTGCGCGCGACCGGGTCCAGTCGCCAGTGGGTTTGGCGGACCGCGGCAACCGCCGCGTCCAACTCCAGCTCGGTGGGTGTGCGACCGGCTTGCGCCGAGGATTTCCAGAGCCGGCCCGCCACTTCGGCGGAAGCATCCAACGCGCCGTGGGTACGTTCCCGCCAAGCGTCGAAGAGTGCGAGCACCGCGAACAAGTCGGCGGAAACCGACACGGCAACCCCGTGCGTCGCCTGCCACCGGCTGAACTCACTGGTGGCGTCGTAGCTGCTGAGGATTTTTGCGAGACGATCGATCTCGCCCAGCGCCGCGGCCTCGGCGGCGGCGGCGTGCGCGGTGTCGCGGGCGGCGAATTTCAGTTCGAGCGACGTGCCCAGCACGTGTTCATGTTGAAAAATCTGCCAGGTCGTGTCGGCGGCCGTGCGGGCAAGGCCGGCGAACGTGGCGACGAAAAGAGTGAGCGCGAGCCGCGCGGCGGAGGAGGAATTCATCTGCAACATAGGCAAGAAAGGGCGACCGAATCAGCGGACTTACTCGTTCTCGCGTCCCCGCTCCCGGCCGCGCTCGCCGCCGGGGCCGCCGCGCTGCGCTTGCTCCCGGGCAAGCGCCACAAGTTCGTCGCGGCTTAGGAACCCATCCTTGTTGGTGTCACCGCGCTCCATCATGCCGGCCATCCGCTCGGGGAGTTCGTCCTTGGAAAGCTTGCCGTCGCCATTCTTGTCCATCTGCAACATCCGGTTCACGACCTCGTCGACATTGACGGGGCCGCCTCGACCGCCAGGGCCACCCGGACCACCGCGGGGACCGAAATTCGGGCGCACCTCGTCCTCGGTGATTTTGCCGTCGCCATTCTTATCGAGCTTTTTCAGCGCGACCACCGCGTTGGCGAGTTCCTTTTCGTCGATGACGCCGTCGCCATTGGTATCGAGCGCGGCAAAGATCGGGTTCATGCGCGCCATGCCGCCCTCGCCCTCGAAGCGACGCTCTCCCTCCTGCCGACGCTCGCCCTCGGGGCGGCGTTCCTGGGCCATGACAGCGGTCGCGAGCGTCAGCGCGAGGGCGGAAAGACCGCCGAGGAGAAATCTGCCGTTCAGGGAGGTTTTGATAAAGGAATGGCTCATTGAGCGAACGGACGCATGCGAGGGAAAAGAGTTAAGGTCGGTGGACCCGATTTGTCCGGAGCATGGCCGCGTATCCCGGAAAAAGCCAAGCGCGGCGGAACGGCGACCCAGCCCAAGTCATCCGTCGGTGCGTCACAAAAAGGCGCGAAAACCGGAGGTTATGCGCTGCGTTCGAGCCGCACCTGACCTCCAACGATCACCTTTCAGCTCGCCGCCGATTCCACGCGAACGGTCCGGCTCTGGCGCCACGCGAGCCATAGCCAAAACGCAGCCGCGACGATCAGCGCGAATGGCAGGATAAGCACCGCCTGCTGGAGGCTGCCGGTGCGGTCGGAGATCATTCCGACGATTTTCGGCGACCAGAGATCACCAAAGCAGTGGATCGCAAAAATGGAGGCCGCCATCCCGCTGGCGCGCATCGGCACGGGCACGGTTTCAAGCAGCAGGGTGTTGATCGGGCCAGTCGGGATGAACAGCAGGAACATGGCCCCGACCATCGCGGCGAGGGCGAGCGCGGCGTTGGGGAGCAGAAAAGCCCCGAAGCCGAGTGGCACCACCGCGACGGCACTCAGCGCGAGCACCCACGCATAGCCGGCAGCGTGGCGTCGCTGCCAGCGGGTGGAAAGCCAGCCGCCGACCAGCGTGGCGAGCAGTCCTGTGATCACGAGGGCGCCGCCGAAAAACTGACCGGCGCGGGCGAAGTCCATCTGATGCACCCGGTGTAGGAACGTCGGGGCCCAGAGCACGAAACCACCCATGGCGAAGGTTTGCGCCGCGTAACCGGCGACCACGAGGTTGTAATTGGGAAGGTGCAGCAACGCCGTATACACCCGCCACCCGCCCCGGACCGGCGTGACCGGGACCGTTTCTGCCGCTCCGCGCTCCGGCTCCGGCAGAAACAGCAGGAAAAGCGCGACCGCCACGCCGGGATAACCGGCCCAGAGAAAGGCCGACCGCCAGCCGTAATGCGCGGCGATCGTGCTGCCCGCAATGAAGCCCAGCGCCGAGCCCACGGGGATCGCGACGTAAAAGATCGAGATCGCGAGGTTGCGTTTCAACGGGGAAAAAAGATCAGCGATCAGGCCGGGACTGATGGTGCCGAAGCTCGCTTCGCCCAATCCGACCAGTACCCGGAAAAAGATCAGAAGGCCGAGGGTGTTGGCATGGCCGGAGAACAAAGTGCCAAGACTCCACACCAGAACGCCCGCGGCGATGAGCCAACGGCGCGGCCAGCGGTCGCCCAGATAACCGAAAAGCGGCGCCGTGATGAAGTAACCGAGCATGAACGCGCTCTGGAGCGTCCCGAGTTGTTCATCACTGAGCCCCATCTCGTTTTTCAACGGCGTGAGCACCGCGGCCAGCAATTGGCGGTCGAGGTAGTCGAGCAGGTTGAGTCCGGTCAGCGCAGCCAGGATCAGCGTCGACCGGCGGGATGGGACGTCGGTGTTCAAGCGCGCTCAGCCAAATGGGACGGTGGGAGCTTGAAAAGCCCCAATCCTCCGCGGCGATCCTCGCGGGGCGAATGGGCGCCGAAGGGGCCGGAGCACTTGCTCCCTTGGGCTGCGATGGCCCGGCCCGGTTGCGGAAGTGATGCCCGCGCGAGGTTGTTTTAACCGACGGAAGATCCCGATCACTCGATCGCTGGGTTGATTCACCGGAGTCGGTGATCCCACGAAACCGGCGGCGGTTTGTTCGGATGGTCAGGTGCGGCAGCGCAATTTTTGCCGCAGATTGGCCAATGCATGCGGGGTGGGATAGCTCCGCGGGTGTAGAGTGCGCGCATGTACCTCCCTGTGCAGATCAACGTCGCGCAGTATCCCGCGTCGGCCCGTCGCTTCATGGGCGTGGCTTGGATCCTCATTGTCGCCAAGTGCGTGCTCGTCTGGTGGGCGATGGTGCACTGGAACGTGCCGATGCACCCGCTGTGGATCGTCGGTCCCACGCTCATTTTCGCCTCCTTGGCGTCGGTGTTGTGGTTGACCCACCGACCGGAGGACTGAGCGGTGCCAAGCTTGCTGTAGCCGCGTTTGAGCCGGAGGCGAAAACGTGGTCACGTCTGAGGAGCCCGTGGTCGCTGCGCTCGAACGCGGCGACACAATTTCTCGAAGAGCGATCAGGGTGCGTCGGAATCGGTCTGACCGTCCGTGAGAAAAGACCCTCGCGGCGGGGGAAGTGCGGGCTGAACGTGACCGCAGCAATCCCACCCCATGATGATCCTTGGCTCGCGTCGCCTCCTGTCGTTTTGCGCCCTTCTTTCCACGGCCCTGTGGCTGCGCGGCGCAGCCCCGGAAGTTTCCGTCACCCACCCGATGCCTGCTCCCGCTTGGGCGCGCCTTGAGCGGCGTCTGCTCGCCGAGCAAGTGCCGGCCTGTCGGGAGTTCTACCAGAAATATTTCGACGAAAGCGGTTACCTCCAGTGCGTGGTCCGCTGGGGGGCCAACGACGGTCCCGATGACGCGTTTGAGAACTTTAACGGTTGGCCTGAACTGCACGCGCTCGGCGCGGATACCTCGATCCAGGAACTGTACCGGCGTGGGCACGAGGGGTTATTGCGCCAATACACCGCCGCGCGCACCGTGGAGACGCCGATCGCGCGCGAGGGAATGTATCACCGCGAGTTCATCGTGCAATCCGACTGGATGCACCACGGCGAGGGCCTGCAGCTTTTCAACCGCATGGGCCTTTCGCTCGGGGGCGGTGATGTCCGCTACGCCGAACGGGCGCGACGCTTCGCCGGCTTCTACACCGGCGAGGATCCGGCGGCGCCGAATTACGACCCGCGCCTCAAGCTGATCCGGAGCATGCAAAACGGCAGCCGCGGACCGATGCTGCGGCCGGCGACCGCGCTGGATTGGGTGGGGGACTCCTTCGACGTCAGTCGCTTCGTCGCCCAACACGGCGAGAACACCTACGCCCAATTTCTGGCGCACTACGAGGAGTACACCGATGTGGCAGGCGACCACTTCCTCAATCTCGGTGCCACCTTGCTGCCGACCGTGGCCTTCCTCGCGACACAGGACCCGAAGTACAAACAGTGGCTGGTTGAATACATGGGGGCGTGCCTTGAGCGGATGCGGGCAAACGGCGGGATTCTGCCGAGCTACGTCGCGCTCGACGGCACCATCGGTGGTCTCGCGCGGCGGTGGTGGGGGAACGCTTACGGCTGGGGCTTCAGTCCGGTGAACCCGGTCACCGGCCGGCGGGAGAATCGCAACCGCATCCCGCGCGCCGTGGTCGGCTTCACCAACGCCGTCCTGCTCACGGGCAACCTGCAGTACGCCGACGCGTGGCGAGGTATGATGGACGCGGTGAACGCAAACGCCCGGGAGATCGATGGCCGACGTCAGTATCCGACCATGCACGGTGCGCAGGGTTGGTATGGTTGGCAGCCGAGTCCGTGGAGCGTCGGCGCGCTGGAGCTCTGGTACTTGACCCAGCGCCCGGCAGATCGCGACCGCGTGACCGACAACGAATGGCTGGAGTTCCTCGCTGGCCGGAAGCCCGGTTATCCGGAGGCCGCCCTCAACCGCGACCTCGAGACCCTGACGCGGCGCACGGCGCGCTTCCGCGCCGACACGACCCCGGCGGAGCGGCGACTCGCCGACAACATGTTGAGCTTTAACCCCGCCACGATTGATGCGCTCACGCGACTGATGCAGGGTGCGTTGGTCCCCGGGCGCGACGGCGGACTCTTATTCGCCCGTTTGCGTTACTTTGATCCGCTCCAGCGACGCGCCGGCGTGCCGCCCGACGTCGCCGCTCTGGTGACGACGTTGAGTGACCGTTCCACCACGGTTACGCTCGTCAACCTCAGTGCGAACGAGCCGCGGACGGTCGTCATGCAAGCCGGGGCCTATGCCGAGCACCGGATCGAAACCGTCACCGGCGGTGACCGCGCGGTGGTCGTCGACGGGCCGCACGTCGCCGTCCAGCTTGCGCCGGGCAGCGGCGCGGTGCTCACCGTGACGCACCGGCGTTTTGCACTCGAACCGACGCAGCGTTTCCCGTGGGAACGCCCTCTCCGCTGACCGGCGCGGCCTCGTTTCACCGCCTTGCTTACGATGAACTCCAATTCTCTGCTCAGTGCGCTGCTGATTCTACTCCTGCCTCTGGCAGCGGCGGAACCGGTCGTGATCCCACTCTGGCCCGAGGGGGTGCCGGGTTTGAAGGCCGGCGCGGGGCCCGAGTCCGACGACGGCAACGGCCGCTACACGCACATTCATTTTCCGTCGCTCGTGGTGCACCCCGCCACGCGGCCGATCGGCACCGCCGTGATCTACGCGCCGGGTGGAGGTTATGCGCGAGTGGCCGCCGGCCGGGATGGCGGTGAGGTGACGCGCTGGCTAAATTCGATCGGGATCACCGTTTTTCTGCTGAAATACCGGCACGCCGACTACGGTGCTCCGGCGCCGCTGCAGGATGCTTTGCGTGCAGTACGGATCGTCCGATCGCGCGCCGCGGAGTGGGGCCTGAAGCCCGATCGCATCGGGATGCTCGGCGGGTCGGCGGGCGGACATTTGACGGCATGCGCCGGGACATTGTTCGATTCCGTTGAAGGGCGCACAGGGGCGGCGCTGGATGCGACCAGCGCACGCCCCGATTTCATGGTGCTCGTATTTCCCGTGATCACGATGCTGGAGCCGGTTGCGCACGGCGCCTCGCGCCGCGGCCTGCTCGGCGAGGCGCCCGATGCCGCCACGAAACACCGCTGGTCCGCTGAAGAGCAGGTGACTGCTCAAACCACCCCGACATTTTTGGTGCATAGCGCCGAGGACACCGTTGCGGTGGTCGAGAACAGCCTGCTGTTCTATCAGGCCATGCGCCGAGCCAGGGCTCCGATCGAACTTCATCTCTATGCCCGCGGACCGCACGGCTCGGGCATGGATCCGAAGCTTGGCCCGGTATCGGAATGGCCGGGACGCTGTGAGACCTGGCTGCGGGCCAACGGCTGGCTGCCGGCGCGGCCGTAGGCGTCGTCGTTGAAGATCCCAAGTTGATAGCCGTCTGCCCGCACGGCCTTTCAATCTCTCTGCTCCGGCTTGGAGCCTCGCCCGAAATCTGCCAGGTTCGCCGCGGATGAAAACACCGCCTGTCAGCCGACGGTCATTTTTGCACGCCACGCTGGGTGCCGCCGCCGTTCCGTGGTTGGCGCGCGGCGCCGCGGACACCGGATTTGAAATCGGTCTCGTGGCCGATGCGCAGTACGCGGACGTGCCGGACAAGGGGACCCGTTTTTATCGCGCCTCCTTGGCGAAACTGGACGCGGCGGTTGCGCATTTTCAGACCCGAGACCTCGCCTTCTGTGTGCACCTTGGAGACTTGATCGATCGTGAGTGGAGTAGTTTCGACGCCATCGCCGCGCGCCTGGGAACAAGCCGGCACGCATGGCATCAGTTGCTCGGCAACCACGACTTCGAAGTGCTCGATTCACGGAAGCCGGAGGTGCCGCAGCGACTGGGCATGCGGTGGCGCTACGGATCCTTTGATCACGGGGCGTTTCGCTTTGCGGTACTCGATACCAACGATGTCAGCACTTACGCCCAGGCGGTCGGCACGCCCGAGCAGGCGGCGGGGACCCAGGAACTTGCGCGGCTGCAGGCGGCGAAGGTTCGGCAGGCGAAGCCGTGGAACGGGGCGCTCGGGCCGAAGCAGCTGGCGTGGTTTGACGGCGTCTGCGCCGGGGCACGTCGCGACGGCAAGCGCGTGATCGTGCTGGCGCACCATCCCGTGTTTCCCGCGAACGAGCATAATCTATGGAATGCGACCGAGGTGCTCGCCGTGCTCGACCGTCATCCGCACGTGGTCGCGTGGCTCAACGGTCACAATCACGCGGGCGCGTTCGGCGACTACCACGGGGTGCCGTGTGTCACGCTGCACGGGATGGTCGAGACGGCGGCGACCAATGCCTTTGGCACCGCCCGGGTGCTGACCGACCGGCTCGTCATCAACGGCAGCGGTCGTGAGCCTTCGCGCGAGTTGAAGTTCCGTTCGTCGGCAGGGTTCCGCTGAAAGCGCGCGCTCAGGAACCCTGGCGGCCCGGTCCTATTTAACGGCGGCCCAGACGCGCTGCACGTCGTCGTTGTCCTCGATCGCCTGCAGGAACTCCCCAACCTCGGCCCGCTGCGTATCGTCAAGAGTAGGGAACATCTTCGCGACATAGCCGAGCTCGGCCGTCGTCACGGCCCAGCCGTTTTGCTTTAGCCAAGCGGCGGCAGCGTGCATGGCGGTGCGG
>CAIJFT010000113.1 GCA_903820035.1 uncultured Opitutia bacterium | reverse complement strand
GGCATCGTATCGATGAGCGTGCCGTCCAAGTCGAAAATATAGCCGGCGAAGTCGCCCGGCGGGATATGCAGTTTCATGCGGCCCGCCAACCTCGCAGTGCGGGCGGCGCTTTCAATCTTCAACTTCCGCCCCGGCAAACCGCCTGGCACGCGGCGTACCGGACGGCGGATACCACCGGGAGACGGAAAACGCATTGTATTCTCCCCTGCGCAGCCTAGTTCTCGCCGCCGTTCCCACTCATGAAAAAATACCTCGTCGAGTTCATCGGTACGTTCTTCCTCGTTTTCACCGTCGGCATGGCCGTCCGCAGCGGCTCCGCCCTCGCCCCCATTGCCATCGGCGCTTCGCTCATGGTCATGATCTTCGCCGGCGGACACGTCTCCGGCGCCCATTTCAATCCTGCGGTCACGCTGGCGGTGTTTCTGCGCGGTAAATGCGACAAGTCCGACGTGTTTCCCTACTGGCTGGCCCAACTCGCCGCCGGGGCCGCCGCAGCCGGACTGGTCACCTTCCTCGTCGGCAAGCCCGCCGCCGTCGGCGCGCACGAGCTCGTCCCTTCGGTCCTCGTTGAGTTCCTCTTCACCTTCGCGCTGGCCTGGGTCGTCCTCAATACCGCCACCGCAAAGGGCACTGCGGGCAATTCGTTCTACGGCCTCGCCATCGGCATGACGGTCATGACGGGCGCGGTCGCAGTGGGCGGCGTTTCGGGCGGCGCCTTCAATCCCGCCGTTGGTCTCGGCGTCGTGCTGATGGGCCTCGAGAAACTCAACCAACTCGGCGTTTACGTGGTCGCCGAACTTGCGGGTGGTGCCGCAGCCGCCCTCGCTTACCGGACGGTCAACGGCAACGAGTGACTGATCTGAATGGCGGGCGCCTCGGGCGCCCGCCCGCGCTCAGCGCCGAACGCCGCGGTGCAGTCGGCTGACGGGTTTAACCGCCGAGGCGGCGGTCTCCGCCAGGGCCTTTTCGTCGAACAGCGCGGAATAAATGTAGGGGAAGCCCTCGAGCTTTTTCCGCTCAACCGCGACACCCATGTAACGTTCGATGGAGCGGGCGTCGCGCACATCTTCCTCGGTCACCAAGGTAAATGCATCGCCCGTGTTTTGGGCGCGCCCGGTGCGACCGATGCGGTGCACGTAGTCCTCCGCGTTCTCCGGCACATCGTAGTTGATCACGTGTGACACGCCGGCGATGTCGAGCCCACGCGCCGCGATGTCGGTGGCCACGAGCACTTCATACTTGCCCGACTTGAAGCCTTGGAGCGCCTCGATGCGCTCACGCTGATTCCGGTCGGAGTGCATAACGCCCACGGTATGCCCCTTGGCCTGAAGCCGGTGGGCGATGCGATCGGCGCCCATGCGGGTGCGCGAGAAAATGATCACGCTCTTGAACTCCGTCTGGTCGAGCAGGAGCTGCAAGAGGTCGAATTTCTGCGACGCCACAACCGGGTAGAAAGCGTGGGTCACCGTCTCCGCCGGCGAACGCTGGCGCCCAATCTCCACCTTCACCGGATCGCGCAGCGCCCAGCTGGCCAGTTGCTCAAGCTCGGGCGGTAGCGTGGCGGTGAAAAACAGGGTCTGCCGATCCTTCGGGCACTTCTGGACGATACGCTTCACGTCGGGCAGGAAGCCCATGTCGAGCATCCGGTCGACCTCGTCCAGTACCAGAATATCCACGTCGGAGAGCGAACAGTTGCCCTGCTCCAAGTGGTCAAGCAGCCGCCCGGGCGTCGCCGCCAGAATGTCCATACCGCGGCGCAAATCTTCGGTCTGTTTGCCGTAACCGACACCGCCGTAGACGATCGTCACACGCAGATCGGTAAACTTGGCGAATTTCTGAAATGCCTCCTCAACCTGCAGCGCCAGCTCGCGCGTCGGCTCCAAAATCAGGCACCGCAGCTTCCCGTGCGTACCGAGCCGCTGAATGATCGGGAGCGCAAAGGCCGCCGTCTTGCCCGTGCCCGTCTGGGCCGAGCCAATCACGTCGCCACCCTTCAAAACGACCGGGATGGCCTGCGCCTGAATCGGCGTCGGGGTAACATAACCCATCTCCTGGACGCCAAAGGCCAGGGCGTCGCTCAGACCAAGCGCCGTAAAGGCCGTGTCCATCTTCGGGATGTCCACCGGCACCACCGGCTTGACGTCGGCTGTGCGCGGATGGTCGAAGGTCTTGTCGATCATCGGCCGCTCACGCTCACCGCGGGGTCCGCCGCGACCACGACCACCGGAACGGGAGTGAAGACCACCGCGACTCTCGCCGTGACCACCGCGGTCACCACGCGGCTCACGGTCCCCACGCGGCTCACGATCGTCGCGCCGGCCGCGGGATTCGTATCCGCCGACCGCCGGCCGTGACTCCGTCCCTTGGCCGTGGGCAGATGAGCGCCCACCGCGACCTTGACCGCCCCGCTGGGGGCGCGGCTCCCCGCGAGGGGAATGAGTCTGGGAACTCAAAGCTGATTTTGAGCCGGTCTCCGCCGGCTTCGCCGCACGCGAAGGCGCGATTTTTTCCCGCAACTTCGCAAAGATTTTCTTCAACATGACAGTGTAAGCGGGAGAGCGTCTGCGAAACAGCGGGGTTTGCAAACCTTCATATGCCCCGTCGATCGCCCTCGGTCATTTGACTCCGCCGACCAGCATAACACCCTGCTTCCTGGGCGGTGAAAGGCCTGGGCTGAACCAATTGAATCCTTCCTCGCTCAAAGCCCGCATGCCCCGCTCGCTGCAACTCCTTCGACTCCACCTGCGGGTCGCAGACTTGGCCCGCAGCCTCCGCTTCTACTCCACCCAGCTCGGATTCAAGGTCCTACGGCACGCCGACAGGCGAGCGGAGCTCGGGACGTCGCAGGACGCCCCAGGGCTGCTGGAGTTATCCGAGGACAAGAACGCCGTTGCGACCGGACCGGAGGCGGCGGGTCTGTTCCACGGGGCCGTGCTCCTGCCGGACCGCGGCGCATTGGGTCGATGGCTACAGTTCGCCGCTGCGACCGGAGCCGAATTTGACGGGTTTGCCGACCACGGAGTCAGTGAGGCCGTCTACCTGTCAGACCCCGACGGGAACGGTTTGGAGTTCTACGCGGATCGGCCCCAGGCGGACTGGCCGCGGGAAAGTGGTAAACTCACCATGTTTACACGGTCGCTTGGGGTGCGCGAAC
Organism: uncultured Opitutia bacterium; assembly: GCA_903820035.1. Lineage (GTDB taxonomy): Bacteria > Verrucomicrobiota > Verrucomicrobiia > Opitutales > Opitutaceae > ER46. Next base: position 556 of record CAIJFT010000113.1, on the reverse strand, counting down.
TGGTCGCCGCGAGCGGATCGGTCCGCCCCAACCCCCTCGCCGAATCTCGCTGGGGTCATCTCCACCTGCGGGTGACGGACCTAATCCGCAGCCGGGCATTCTATGAGGCCGAACTCGGCGTGACCGTCATGCAGGACTCGTTGCCAGGCGCGGCCTTTCTCGCGGCCGACGGCTACCACCATCACCTCGGCCTGAACACCTGGGGTCAGCCACGTTACCCGAAGCCGGCGGACGCACTCGGTCTGGTCTCGGCCACATTCCAGCATCCGACCGCCGGCAACGACCGCGAATTAGCCGCGCCCGAGGGGTACACCTTGGAGCTCGCGTCCATCCCCGGGACGTACACCGCCTGATCGAATCTGCGTCCAGTTTCGCGGCCGACGACGACGGCAGGAGGTATTGTCCTCATGGTGACGCCGCCGTTCCGGCCAGCCGGTCCGCTTAACGCAAACGCCCGCGCCCGCTGCCATGAATGTGTAAACCTCACGACATCCGCACCGTCGCTTATCCCTTGGCTTGAGTGTTCGCCAAGGCCAACGCTTTCTCCACCCCATCC
>CAIJFT010000112.1 GCA_903820035.1 uncultured Opitutia bacterium | reverse complement strand
TTTTGGGTCCTCCACTGCGTCAACGGCAAATCCGGCCGAGGCGGATTCGAACCTCCATCCGCCCGGGCGCTCGCAAGCGAGCTGGCCGACGCCGGCCTCCAGGTCACGCCCGCTCAGTCCAGAAAACGCTCCCGCCTCGAGGCGGCCAGAGCCGGGCCAGCACGCCAGGGGCCAAATAGGCGGTAACGCCATCGCGCCACGCCCCGGTACCCCGCATCGCGCAGGCCCCCGGGGAAAACCGCCAAGAGCGCCGCCACAGTCCGGGCCACGCCGCGACCGGTTGCACGCAGGGCCGCAATCACCCCGTCGGTCCGCACCAAAAACGGCCCGTGCCTCCGACTCCGCCAATCGGGCACAAAAATCAACGTATCAAAATCCGCCGTCGGCAATCCGCGGCCGCGCAAAAATTCCTGCGCCGCGGCACCCTGCAACGGCGCAAAATAGAGACGGCCGGCACGGTCGATCCGAAGCAACCGGCGTACGATCCGCTGGCACAAACCGCATTCACCATCGAACAACAGGACCGGACCGGAGAGTTCCGGGATTTCGGTCTGGGGTGGCGCGATCATGGCGGCCGGACCCTCACGGGCCTGGCCGACCGGCGCAAAAGGAAAACGTGCGGGCCTTCCTCCGGCGCTCAAGCCACCGCGATCTTCCGCGGCTTGACCGCCACGTGTTTCGGCAGCGTGAGCCGGAGCAAGCCGTCGCGAAATTCGGCGGCCACCTGGCCGACGTCGGTCGCGTTGTCGTGCGCGAGTACGAGTTCGAACGGGGCGTCTGCCGTCTCCCGGTGGAGCGCGGTCCAACCCTCGGGCGGGAGCCACGCGCGACGTCCCACAACGCGGATTTGATTTTCCTCCGCCGTGACTTCAAGGGCCTCCTTGGCCACGCCGGGTAATTCGACGACCACGCCGAAAGCGCCGTCCGTTTCGGTGATCCGGTGGACCGGCTTCACGCTGGCGGCGGGATCCGCGAAGGTATTGTCCGGCGACGCAACCGGCGTACCGCCGACGGAAGAAGGGAGAGTAGTGGGCAAAGTCATGGTAACGGGAGTTTGAAATAACATTTTGAATACAGAGGAGCCCACGGCGGGGTCACTTAACCGCCACCGTGATTTTCTTGGGTTGCACCGGCTGCGGTTTCGGCAGCGTGACGGTCAGAACCCCGTTCTCGTACGCGGCAGCGACCCGGTCGGTCTGGATATCGTCGCCGATGCTGACCGCGCGGCTGATCGAGAAGGTCGGCAACGGGTTGGGGTCCGGGGCCGCCCCCTCGCCGGCCGGAGTCTTGCGGGCGGCGGAAATGGTCAGATAGCCGTCCGTCATTTCCACGCTGATGTCCTCGCGGGCCAGGCCCGGGAGTTCCGCGCGGATATAGGTATTGGCACCGTCCTCGAACAGATCGACGGGGAACCGACCCGCGACGGGAGCGGCCACGTTGCCGACGGCCGCGGCGAAGACCCGGCCAATTTCACTCTCCAAGCCGGCCCACGGGGACCGCGGAAAGCCGTTGCAGGCGGAGGCGACGGTGCGAAACGAAGGATAGGTATAGCGTACGAGTCTCATGGATTTTGCTCCGGATGAAGTTTGGGTTGGAGATATTCCCTTTGCAGATCGCGGACCACGCCCGGCCGAGCGGCAAAGTCCACGCGCGCTGCGAGTTGACGTGGCGCCGACCCGCCGCACCGGGTAAACGTGTCCCGCACTGTGCCGTCCCAGTTGGGAAAAATCGTCGCCCTGCCGCGGTGAATCGTGATCTGATGTCATTTCCAAATGACTTCGTTCGACTTCGATACCGCGCCCGCGCGCCGCGACACCGATTCCCAAAAGTGGCAAAAGTACGCCGGCCGCGACGTGCTGCCGCTTTGGGTGGCCGACATGGATTTCAAATCCGCTCCGGCCATCCTCGAAGCGCTCCACCGCCGCGTGGATCACGGCATCTTCGGCTACGCCCGGCCCGTGCAAGCCACCGTCGACGCAGTCGTGGCCGCGATGGAGCAGCGCTACGGCTGGCAAATCGAGGCGTCATGGCTCGTTTGGCTTCCGGGTCTGGTCGTCGGCCTCAACGTCACCGCGCAAGCGTTTGCGGAGCCCGGGGACGAGGTCCTCACCGTCGGGCCGGTCTATCCGCCGTTCATGTCCGCACCCAAAAATAGCGCGCGCACCACCGTCGTCGTACCGTGGCTGCTGAGCGGCGGCACCTGGATATTGGACTGGGAAGCATTGGAGCGCGCGGTCACTCCCCGCACCAAATTGTTTTATCTCTGCAACCCGCACAACCCCCTGGCCCGCGTCTGGCGACGCGAGGAACTCATGCGTCTCGGGGAATTCTGCACGCGGCACAACCTCGTCCTCTGTTCGGACGAAATTCATTGCGACCTGATCCTCGATCCGGCGCTGCCGCATGTTCCCACGGCGGTGCTGTCGCCGGAGATCGCCGCACGGACCGTCACCCTCATGGCACCGAGCAAGACCTACAACGTCCCTGGCCTCGGCACCTCGCTTGCGATCATCCCCGACGCGATACGGCGCACCCGATTTATCCGTGCCACCGCGGGAATCGTCGCAGAAGTCACATGCCTCGGCTTCACCGCCTGCGAAGCCGCCTACCGCGACTGCGAGCCATGGCGGCAGGCGTTGCTCGCGTATCTGCGCGGCAACCGCGACTACCTGCTCGACGCGATCGCCCGGGACTTTCCCGGAATCCGCGTCGAGGCTCCGGTCGAAGCCACCTACCTGCTCTGGCTGAACGTAGCTGCGCTTGGTTTGGAGAACCCGATCGCTCACTTTGAAAAATTCGGGGTCGGGCTGAGCGACGGCGCACCCTTCGGCGCCGCCAAGGGTTCGCACGTACGGCTCAACTTCGGTTGCCCGCGCGCGACTCTCGTCGAAGCGATGCGCCGCCTCAAGGCAGCTCTCGCCTGATTTCCGCTCCCGTGCGCCTCGGTCCCTACGAACTCGCTTCAAATCTGTTTCTCTCGCCCCTGGCGGGTTACACCAACCTGCCCATGCGGCTCACCGTGCGGGAACTGGGCGGGCTCGCGTGGGCGACCACCGACCTCGTCAACGCCCGCTCGCTGCTCGAACGGAATCCGACCGCGCTGAAGCTCGTCGCCAGCGCACCGGCTGACCGGCCTTTTGCCGTGCAACTCTTCGGCAGTGTCCCCGAGGAAATGCGGGATGCCGCGGTGGTCTGCCAGGAGCTCGGCGCAGAATCGGTCGACATCAACATGGGCTGTCCCGTGAAGAAGGTCGTGAAGATCGGCGGCGGGTCCGCCATGATGACCGAACTCGACAAAACCGCGGCCCTGGTGCGCGGCATGATCGCGGCGGTGAAAATCCCCGTCACGGCGAAAATGCGGCTCGGCTGGGACGATGACAACCTGACCGCGCCGGACCTTGCACGGGTTTTGGAGGACACCGGTGTGGCCGCGGTCTTTGTCCACGGTCGGACGCGGGCCCAGGGGTTCGCCGGCACGGTCAATCTCGCCGGAATCCGAGCGGTGGTTGCCGCCGTGAAAACGATCCCAGTGATCGGCAACGGCGACGTGACAACGCCCGAGGCCGCCCGTCACATGCTCGCCGAAACCGGTTGCGCCGGCGTGAGCATCGGACGCGGCGCGTTCTACGATCCGTGGATTTTTCGCCGCACGGATCACCTCCTGCGCACCGGGGAACTGCTGCCGGAGCCGGATTTCGCGGAACGGTTGCGCGTGTTGGGTCGGCACTTTGACCGCTACATCGAATTCTACGGCGAGGAGCATGGCGCCCGTCTTTTCCGCAAGGTGGCACCGTGGTACGCCCGCCGGTTCGGCCCGTCGAAGCCCTTTAAGCGTCGTATCATCACGATCAAGTCGCGGGCGGATTTCGAGGCGGCGGTCGCCGAGTATCTGGAATGGCGGCGGCCGTTTTGCGACGAGCGCGGCGTGTTGCTGGAGAAGTATGCGCCGGGCCCGCTGGTGGCATCGTTCATGCGCGACCCCGATGATCCGGAAAGCGTCAGCCGGGAAAGCATCCCCGTCCCAAAGGGGCCGGTCGACGTTTGGTGACCGACGCGCCGGAAGTGCAGCATGACCGTCGGCACTCGCCGGGCGAAGGGACCAGCGGGCGGCCCGCCGACCACGGCTGGTGTTCTCGGATTCCGCAGCTAAGGTCAGGTAACCGCTCCGTCATGTCCTCCGTTTCACATTTCTGGGAACTGATCCTTGGCACCGTCATCGCGCTGCTGCCGGTGTTGAATCCACTCGCCTCGGCTCCGACATTTCTCGCGATCACCGAAGGCGACACGCCGGAATACCGGCGGCGGCAATTGCGCATGGCCTGCGTGTACATGGTGGCGATCCTGGTTTCATTTCTCGTCGGCGGGACGTTCATCATGGGATTCTTCGGGCTTTCGATTCCCGGGCTGCGCATCGCCGGCGGGCTCGTGGTCGCGGGCATCGGCTTCACGATGCTGATGGGGCCGGCCCGCAAGGAGCGCTCGCCGGACGATCCGGCGGAGGCCGAGGCCCGGGCCAAGCGGGATATTTCGTTTTCGCCACTGGCCATGCCGATGCTCAGCGGCCCCGGCTCGATCGCGGTGACCGTCGGATTCACCTCGTTGGCCAACCACTGGCTCGATTACGCCGCCATCATCCTCGGCATCCTGGTGGTTGCCGTGATCACGTACGCCACATTACGGCTTTCCGATCGGGTCGTGCGCGGCATCGGCGTGAACGGCATGAACGCGCTGACCAAGGTCATGGGCTTCCTGATCCTTTGCATCGGCATCCAGTTTGTCGTTAACGGAGTGGTCGGGATCGTGACCGATCCGACGTTTGTGCGGGGCATCCGCGACGCCTTGAATTGACGCGGGGCGGGACGAATCCCGACCAGTAACCTGCGGCGCTCAATAGCCTCGGAACACCTTCGCCCCGGAACGATCGGAGAAGATGAGTTGACGGCGGTCAGGGCTCAGACCGTCAAAAACAATACCGAGGTCCGGATCCACCCGATCGCCGGCCCGCGTGAGCTTGCCGTTGATCATTACGCGCGCGGGACTGCCCTGAAAAACTCCGGTGATACGGGCGTTGGCGACAAAAAGCCGAAACGCCCGGCTAGAATCATCCCCGGCATCAATCCGCGCCGCTGCGGCCAAACCCGGAGCAACATTCGTCATCGTCGGCGGCGGTTTCGCCGCTGTGATTTGAGGCGCCGGGCGGCTGGGCGCCTCCTCGCCGGTGGCCAAGGCATCCACCCGGGCCTGTTCTGCGGAGCGGCGGGTAACGATCGCCTCCTGGGCCTTGTTGATCGCGTTAACCGGAACCTGCGCCCACTGGGTGAGCGTTTCGGAAGGCATGGGCGTAGGCACCTTTTCCACTGGGGGTGCCTTGACCGGGATCGCCGCCACCGCAGGCACCGGCTTGGCCACACCCCGCGCCCGCAGATAAAGCCAGCCGAAAAACCCCGCCCCCCCTACGACTAAAAAAATGAGGAGAATCAAAAGCAGCCGCGAAGGCGCCCGACTGATTTCCGGTGGCAACGCCATCGCCGGATCCAACTCGACGGCCTCATCGCTGGTCGTGAGATGAGGCAGCGGGGCGTGCGCTACCTTTTGCTTGCCATCAACGGCGATGGACGGGAACGGAGGCAGCGTCTTCTTCACCAATTTCCCCGACACATAAACCCCCTGCTTGGGTCCGCGTAAGGACTCCAGCAGAACATCGCCCGCCGGTGCGGCCTCGACCGGAGCTGGCGTCGCCGGGAAGGCCGAATCGAGAATAAAGAGCGGAGGCGCCATCGGGACAGGCGCGGCCGGGGCGGGATCAATACGCTTCTCGGACGCCGGTGGCACCTTAGGCCTAAACTTAAAGCGTTGGCCCTCTCCAGCCGCCGTCGGCGGCACGGTCGCTTCCGCCGAGTCGACCGCGGGCGGCGGGGTGATCGGAATAATCGCGGGAATGATCGCCGGAGCCGGCAATACGTTCCCCACCGCCGGAGCCGCATCGGCCGGCACCTCTACGTCCGCCGGTCGCATCCGCGGCTTGAGGCGCAAGGCCGGAGGGGGAGGGTTCGGCTGATCACTCATCGGGGATGCGCATACAGCGGATAATTTGACCAAAGCGCGAAATCAAAAAGTTTCCCTCGCGGTCTGTCAGGCCTCGGCCCAAGAGTTGAACCTGATTTTTACATGATCAAGCGCCTGCTGTTGTCCACCCTCGCCGCCTCCACCCTTTTTTGCTCCGGCTGTATCTTCGGTAAGAAGAAGCCCGCGGCGAAGGAGAATTCGGCTATTTCCGCCGAAGTGGAGGAGAGCTTCCGCCGCCGCTGGGTGGATAAACGCGCCGGCGATCTCGCCGCGACGGGCGTCGCCGCCGCCGACGCGCGCACCAAGGCCGAAGCGGAATTTCGCGAGCGCTTCGGCTTCACGCGGGCCGGGCAAAAGTAAGACGGGCAACCGGGGCCGCTCCTCAGCTGCTGGACCCGCCGTCACGGCACTTGGCGCGGAGTCCGCCATCGATTGCCGTAATCCGTCCGCCCGCTTGAATAATCCCCCGGCCCACACTCCGGAGCAGGCACGTGGTGCCTTGGCGGCTGCGACGTGTTATTTCCTCTGGGGACTCGTCCCGCTGTACTGGCGGCAGCTGACGGAGATCAATCCCGTCGAACTGGTCGCCCATCGTCAGGTGTGGTCGCTCACGCTGTTGGTCGGGATCGTAGCGCTACAGCGGGGATTCACCGCGGTCTTCAAGGCGCTCAACTCGCCGCAGGCTGTGGCGGTGAACGGCCTCAGCGCGCTACTGCTCACCGCCAACTGGCTTTGCTACGTTTGGGGCGTGAATTCCGGCTACGTGATCGAGACCAGCCTCGGCTACTTCCTGGTGCCACTCTCCAATGTCGCCGCCGGTCGTTTCATTCTGCACGAGCACCTGCGGCGCGCCCAGATAATCGCCATCGCCCTTGCTGCCGTCGGCGTCGGGGTGATGATCGTGCAACACGGCCATCCGCCTTGGATCGCCCTCGCCATCGTGGGGACCTGGGGCGGTTACAGCCTGATGCGCAAACGCTCGCCGCTGCCGGCCGTCACCGGGCTGACCGTCGAGACGCTGCTGCTCATCCCGTTCGCGATCGCCTTTCTGCTTTGGCAAAACCACACCGGCGCCGGCGCCTTGGGCCGAGTCGATCTGCGCACCCACCTACTGGTCCTGAGTTCCGGCGTGATCACCGCGGTGCCGCTCCTGCTGTTCGCGTATGGCGCCCGGCGCATCCGGCTCTCGACCCTTGGCCTGCTGCAATACGTCGCACCAACGGTGCAACTGATCATTGGCATCTGGGTTTACCATGAGCCGTTTACCTCGGCGCGCCTGCTGAGTTTCGGCTTCATCTGGGCCGCCCTCGTACTCTACACCGCCGACAACCTCTGGTTCCAGCGCCGCCCGACCGCCGCATAGGCGGAAACGCCTTGTCCGTGGTCACCCATTAACTGGGCGGAAACCGGACCCGGCCAAGCCGCGACGGACTGGTGCCGGCTTCTGGCTCGACGGCGCGCACGCCCCGATTGAGATTTGCCGCCTTCACCCCATGAAATCACTCCATTCCGTTCTCCGGATCTTTGTCTTCGCGGCGGCGAGTTCGCTCGCGCTCGCGCAAAACGCGCCCGCCCCCAAGGTCGACGCCTCTGCCGCCATCGAAAAGAAGGACACCGACGGCCGCTTCCGCAAAATGCACGAGTCCTTCCTCGCCCGCGGTAAGGCGGGCCCGGTCGGCCTGCTCTTCATCGGCGATTCCATCACGCAGGGTTGGACGAAGGCCCCGCACATCTGGGATTACTACTTCGCCAAGTACCAGCCGGCCAACTTCGGCATCGGCGGCGACCAGACCCAGCACGTGATCTGGCGCATTGAGAACGGCGAACTCGCCGGCCTGAACCCGAAAGTCACGGTCCTCATGCTCGGCACCAACAACACCGGCGCCCACACCGCAGACGAGATCGTCGCGGCCGACAAAAAAATCGTCGAAATGATCCGTGCCAAGATCCCCGGCACCAAGGTCGTCGTTCTCGCCATTTTCCCCCGCGGCGCCCGCAAGAACGCCCAAGGCGTGATCACCGCCGAAGTCGCCGCCGAAGGCGCCAAGCGTCAGGCCATCATCGAGGCCGCCAACGCCCAGTTGGCCAAACTCGACGACGGCAAGAACGTCCGCTTCCTCGACATCAACCACGTGTTCGTCGGCCAGGACGGCAAAATCCCGTTCGCGATTATGCCCGATCAACTGCACCCGAACGCCGCCGGTTACCAACTCTGGGCCGAGGCGCTCCAGCCCACGCTGACCGCGCTGATGAAGTGAGCTGCGGGGGGGGAAAGAAATTGATTCAGGGCCGGACCCACGTCCGGCCCTTTTTTTTGCTTCGGTCGCCCTGCGCGTGAGCGCCGGGGCCGGGCCAGAATCGGGAAACCTCGAAGGAAATCCCGCGACTCACGCCGCGCGCTACCCGCAAACTCAATCCGCATCCTTGCCGTGGGCTTTGTAGAAGGCGGCCCGCACCGGGGCGGGCATCGGCGAATCACCGCCGCGCACGCTACGCCAGACGATTTCGTTAAGCCGGATGTCGTCGGCCTTGTCCGGCCCGGAAAAATCCATGCGGCGAGACTCGCGTTCACCCCAGGCAAGCTTCGTGTTCACCGCATGAACGTCGACCTGCGGCGGGCGCGCAGTGAAAGGTGTGAGATCTGATTTGTCCTGAAAGGAAGCCCACATCGGGCGCGCGGCCGCGTCGTATTGCGACATCGGCGGCAAACCGAGGATCAGCTCCATCGTGCGCAGCATGCTGGTCGTCGAGTAGAGCGTGGAGTCCTTGAACGCGCGCTTCGTCCAGGCGCTGATCACGAACCCGGGCATGCGATGGGCATCGACGTGGTCGGGCCCGTTTTGCGCATCGTCCTCGAGCACGAAGATCGCGGTGTCCTTCCAGAACGTGGAACGACTGACCGCTTCGACGACCCGACCAAGCGCGTGATCATTGTCGGCCACCATCGCGGTGGGCGTCCAGGCCCCGGCCTTGGTCCCGGCGGTGTGGTCGTTGCCGAGCCGCAGCACCTGAAGGCGGGGCATCCCGCCTTCGCGTTCAAAGCGCTGCAACTCCGCGATGAAACGTGCCGCCCGCTTGACGTCGTGGTAGTCGAGATCCCAGGCACGATACTGCTCGTCGATATGCCCCACCAGCACCGGCAGGGAGGCGATCGACTGGACGGCGGCGTTCTTCAACGGGGGCGTGAAACAAAATTCGCCGTAGCTGCGATACGTGACCCCCGCCTCGGCGGCGCGGTTCCACAGATAACCATTGGCCGGATACGCCACCGGGTAACTGCCCTCCGCCGGGTAATCGTATTTCTTACGGCCATTGTGGCCATAGCCGAGCGGCCAGGACTTTTCGACGAAGTCCGTCGCGATCGCGCCCATCGTCCACTCATGACCGTCGGCGCTGACCTCGCCGTCCGCGTAAAAATTGTCGAGCAGTACAAACTCCCGCGCCAGCGCGTGGGCGTTGGGGGTCACCCGCTCGGGAAACAAGCAGAGGCGGGGATCGCCGTTGCCGTTCGGCAGGTCGCCGAAGACCTGATCGTAGGTGCGATTCTCGCGCACGATGTAAATCACGTGCTTGATCGGCGAAGGTTCTCCGACCCGCGCCGGCACGGGATTACCCGATGGACGCTCGCCCACCGGGGAGGCGTCGGCGCGCAGCGGCGAGCAGGCGTAGGCCGTCTTGGCCCAGGCGCCGAACTGCTCCTCCCGCTTTTTCTCCCCCGGCAAATCGATCAGCGAAACCGTGCCTTGAAACAGCCCGCCGATATATTCCTGCAGATTGCGCGGAACCGTCGTGCCCGGGTACGGCCCCCGCGGGTTGGCCGCCGTGCCGACGCCCTTGCCGTTGGCCACGAGCAGGGTCCGGCCGTTCGGGGCGACGCGCACGCTGGTGGGAAACCAACCCACGGGAATGAAGCCGAGGGACCGGGCGCGACCGCGGGTCTCGACCTCGAAAACCGCCACGTTGTTGTTGTTGGCGTTGGCCACAAACAGGAGTTCACCGTCAGGCGAGAGCGCGAGGCTGTTAGGCATCGAGCCGGGCAAGGCGTCGGGATAAAGCGAGGCCGTCAGTCGCTCGGTCATCCGGCCTGTCGCGGTGTCGATGACGCTGACGGTGTTGTGATTCCCCTCCGCCACGTAGAGGCGGCCATCCTGACCGAGGACCATCTCGTTCGGATGCGGGCCGACGGGCCAGCGCGCAACATCCGCACCCGATTTTGCATCGAGGACCAAGACCGCCGCGTGGGCCCAAAGACTCACGTAGAGGCGGTCGTTCTTGTCGTCGACGACGCAGGTGTAAGGAAATGGCGCGGCGGTCGTCGCCGCGGTCTCGGTCCGGCTATCTTCATGAGAAACCTGGCGCGTGCCCACCACGGCGGGAAACGTGCGCGCCCAGAGCAACCGGCCGTCGGCCGCGGCCAACTTGACCACGCGCTGTCCCCACAATTCCGTGACATAAATGGCCGCGCTATCGCCGGCCACCGCGAGCCCCGCGACGACGCCCCGCTCTTTCTCCGGCCTCAGCCGCAACTCCCGATGCTCGGAGAGATACCCGCCCTTGAAGGCGAACGCGTGGACGACCTCGGCCCCGGCGCCACTGGCAAACAACGTCCGGCCGTCGGGCGCCCACGCCAGCCCATAGAACGACTCCTCGATCGCCACCTGGGAAACCGGTGCGCCGGACTTGGCGTCCAAGATCCGCACCTCGTGCTGCCCCCAACCGCTATGGAGCACTGCAACCTGGTTGCCGCTCGGATGGAGCGCCAGGTTCACCGGGAAATCGCCCACGCTCATCTGTTTGCCGACCGGGCGCAGTGACCACTGGTTGGGCAACAGCATCGAACCGTCGCGCTGCGTGCCCGGCAAAATCGGCTCCGCCGCCACGGCACCCGTGACGCCCCACATAACCGCCGCAACCAAACTCCACGTTTGAATTCTTCCGCACTTCATCCGGCCACCCTACGCCAAGCGCGCAGGCGAACCAAGCCGAGAAGCTGCGCTATGACAGTTGCCAAGCCGCCTGCGACCCTCCGCCTGCCGCCGGTTCAATCCTTACCGAAGGTGAGTAGCTCGATCTCGAAGACGAGCGTCGCGTTGCGGCCGATCTTCGGCTGCTGGCCGCGGGTGCCGTAGCCCATCTCGGGTGGAACGATCACCAGGCGTTTCTCGCCCTTTTTCATCAATTGCAAAACCTGGTCCCAGCCCTCGATGACCATGTCGCGGCGGACGCGAAACGTAAAAGGCTGCGCCGGATCCTTGGCTTCGTCGAAAATCGTGCCGTTCAACAAACGGCCCACATAGAGCACGTTGACCTTGTCGCCGGGCTTGGGGGTCGCACCCTCCCCTTCCTTCATGATCACGTAGCGGATGCCGGTCATGGTCTTCTTGGCCTCGGGCCACTCTTTTTCCACGATTTCCAGGTCAGCCGCGGGCAACTTTTCGCGCTGCGCCAGCAACGCCGGCGTGGCCCACGCCAATAGAAGACCAGATACGAAAAGCAGTTTGCCGAGGGATTTCACAGTTAGGGATGGATAAACTTCCACGGCATCCGTGTCATCCGTACATAAGCTGGTCAAAGCCTTTCGCCATGTCCCGCCCCGCCGTCGTCATTCTCTGCCCCAAGGAATTCAAGTTCACCGACCACGAGGCCAGCGTGGAGCGTCCCTTTCTCGCCGACGTCGCCGATCTGAAAACAGTCTGGGTCGACTTCGACGCCCCGTTTCCCGCCGCAGCCGCGGCGGCACACGCATTGATCCTGTGGCACGGCCCGCTGGTCACCGCCGAAATTATCGGCCGGATGCCACACTGTCGCGCGATTATCCGCAACGGCGTGGGCTTCGACACCGTGGACATCGCCGCCGCGGCGCAGGCCGGCATTCCGGTCTGTAACGTGCCTGACTACGGCACCGAGGAGGTCGCCGACCACGCGATCGCGCTGACCCTCGCGCTTTACCGCCAGCTCTTCCCCCTCGACGCCGAAGCCAAGGCGCTCGGCTGGAAAATCAAGGTGGCGCCGAAAATGCGTCGCCTGCGCACGCAGACGTTCGGGATCATCGGGCTCGGGCGCATCGGCACTGCAACCGCCCTGCGGGCCAAAGCACTCGGTTTTCGCGTCGTATTCTTCGATCCCTATGCACCAAGCGGGGCGCACAAGGCCGTCGGGATCGAACGCGTCGGATCACTCGATGAACTTCTGCAGACCGCCGACACCGTTTCCGTTCATTGCCCGCTGAGCACGCAAACCCGCGGGCTGATCGGGGCCCGTGAGATCGCGTTGCTCAAGCCCGGCTCATTCCTCGTCAACACAGCCCGGGGTGACATCGTCCAAAAGGCCCCGGTCTTTGCCGCCCTTCACTCCGGTCACCTTGCCGGCGCCGGCCTTGATGTCGTCGAAGCCGAGCCGCTCCGGACCGCCGAGGAGGCCGCGACCCCGAACTTAATCGTCACCTGCCACGCGGCGTTTTGCAGCCCGGAGGGCATGGTCGATATGCGCAGCACCTCGGCGCGCATCGCCCGCGCGGCCGTGCTGGATCAGCCGGTTTGGAATCGGGTAAACTAGCGCGACTGCAGCCGGAACCGCGCGCGCTGGAGCTCAGCGACAACGTGGTCGCGAGCGACCTTAACCGACCGCGGCTCGTATCGCCGGATGCTTCGCCACCAGGCCGAGCGCACGGGACAATAGGGTCTTACCCGGCTCCATGCGATGCCACGGCGAGGCGCCCGACGGGTGCGGCAGTGGGATGCAGTCCACGGCGTGACCGCAGTACGTTACCGGAAAAGTTCGGCCGATCGTTTCCAGCAAAGGCCTTTCCCCGAGAAATTGGCTAATGGCGAGTTTGCCGACGGGCAGCACCAGTTCGGGCTTCAGCAGCGCGAACTCACGCTCCAGCCAGGCGGAGCATTCGGCTATCTCCTCCGGCGCCGGCACACGGTCGCCGCCTTCCCGCCGTTTGCCCGGAAAACAACGGCAGACGGCGGCAAAATAGATCCGGTCGCGCACCTCGTCCTCGCTCCAGCCAAGCGCACCGTGAAACCACTTGAACAGCGTCTTGCCCGCGGTCCATGCGAACGGCCGGCCCAGCTTGGGCTCCTTGTCCCCAGGGGCTTGCCCGACGAGCACCACGCGACTGACGACCGGGCGGCCGACGACGGCGGGCCGGTGCATAAGCGGACAGCGCTCGCACGCGCGCAGCGCGGCAAGGTGTCGATTAACAGAGGCAACCGAAGGCATCGGACAGCGAGTGTGCCGCAGGGTTTAAACCTGCGGCAAGCCTCCGCCCCGATGACGTTAGAATAACGACCGACTCAGCGCCGGCTCTTGAAGCGCCGAAAGCCGCCTTGGTGACGAATCGTGCCGGGAAGGCTGCCGTGGGGCTTGCTCGCCATCGGCTCGGGGGCGCGCGGGGCGAATGCCTTGTACTCAAACCCCTCCAGGCGAAGTTCGGGAATTTTTTGGCCGATGAAGCGCTCGATATCGCGGACATCTCCGGCATTTTCCGGCGTCACGATCATGAATGCATCGCCGACCGCTTGGGCGCGGCCGGTTCGACCAATGCGGTGCACATAGTCCTCGGGTTTCTCGGGCACGTCGTAGTTGATCACGTGCGAGATACCGGCAACGTCGATGCCGCGGGCGGCGATATCGGTGGCGACCATCACCTCGTACTTGCCGCTCTTGAAGCCGGCCAGCGCCTCGATGCGCTGGTTCTGCGAACGGTTGGCGTGCAGGACGGCGACGCTGTGGTTCACCGCCTTGAGCCGGCGCGCGATCTTGTCGGCGCCGTGCTTCGTACGAGAAAAGACCAGCACACTATCGAAATCAGTCTTCTCCAACAGCGCGAGCAGCAGATCGAATTTCTGTTCGAGCGAAACCGGGTAAATCGCGTGGTTGACCGACTTGTTCACCGAACGGTTCACGCCGACTTCAACGCGCGTCGGGTTGCGAAGGGAGAAGGAGGCGACCGCGGCGATTTCCGGCGGAACGGTAGCGGAGAAGAAAAGCGTCTGCCGGTTCTTCGGGCACCGAGAAATAATATCCTTCACCACGGGCAAAAAGCCCATGTCGAGCATCCGGTCGACTTCGTCCAGGACGAGCACCGAGATGTCGCGGAGCGAGATGGTGCCTTCCTTCAGGTAGTCCATCAGGCGGCCAGGCGTGGCGACGATGATGTCGACGCCGCGCTTCAGCTCGGATCGCTGGAAGCCGTAGCCCACGCCACCAAAAATGGCCACCGGGCGAATGTCCGTGAAACGAGCGAAATCGCGGAACGCGGTTTCAACCTGGGCGGCAAGTTCACGTGTCGGTTCGAGGACGAGCACCCGGGCGTTTTGACCGCGGGCGTGGGCCCCAAGTTTAGAGAGAATGGGCAGCGCAAAGGCTGCGGTCTTACCGGTGCCGGTTTGCGCCGAGGCGATCAGGTCGCCGCCGCCCAACACGACTGGAATCGCGCGAAGCTGGATGGGCGTGGGATCCGTGTAGCCGGCGGCTTGAACGCCCCGGAGGACGGAGTCGGAAAGATTGAGAGCTTTAAAAGGCATATGCGTAGGAGTCTGTCATCCGGAGTGCAGCGAAGAATCCAAGGGAAACTCGATGCAAAATGACGGAGACGATCGCTCCGTCGGGATTCTTCGCTCCGCCGGGATGACAACGCGGACGCAGAAGCAAAAAAAAGGACGAAGCTCCTCAGGAGCTCCGTCCCTTGAAAATCCGTTTCGACTAGAAACAGCGTCGATTAATAACGACGGTCGCCGCGATCGCGATCGCGACCGCCGCCACCACCGCCGCCGAAACCACCGCGACCGCCGCCGCCGCCGAAGCCGCGACCGCCGCCGCCGCCGCCGAAGCCGCCACCCGGGCGCTCTTCCTTCGGACGGGCCTCATTGACGGTCAACTGACGGCCACCGAGATCGGTACCGTTCATCTTTTCCGCCGCATTCTTGGCCTCATCGTCGGTGCCCATGGTGACAAAAGCGAAGCCGCGCGGGCGACCCGTCATCTTGTCCATGGCGACGTAAACGTCGGTCACGGAACCGAATTGGCCGAAAGCGGAGCGAAGCTCGTCTTCGGTGGTCTTGAACGACAGATTGCCGACGTACAGTTTGGAGTTACTCATGTGATGTCTCGTAGATCCTTCGTCTGCTGCCAGTCCGTTCCCAACTTGGGTTTCGAAATCATCACTTAAGCCAAACGCTCAGCCAACGACTCACCAGATACTGTCGCCTAACGCTATCTCTAACGATCTGGGAAGAAGAGGGCACGGGTCGTTGGCTAAGGCAAGGGCAATTTTAGAGCCCCTGAACTACCGGGATCGATTCGCTGGTTGGCCACGACTTTAGATCCCGCCTTCTTCCGCGGCCCCCGAAGCATGGCAGCCGCCTGCTAAATTGAGTATTTGAGCTTCACGTCCTCCGGAATGGGGGTCGCCCGGCCGGTAGCCAAAGTCACGAGGGTGTAATCGCAATGACCGTCGCAAACGCGCTTTCCCGTCGGAAGTTTATCAATTTCGAAAGCCACCCGACACCCGGTTTCCCCAAAGTGTACGATCCAACAGCGGACCGTCATCCGGTCACCCCAACCCAGCGGCCGCTTGTACTGAACCGCCGCCGCCGCCATCCACCACCCCAGCCCACGGGAGGAAAACGCCTGCATCGACATGCCGTAATTTTTTTCCATCTGCTCAAAACGCGCAGCGAGGACGTAATCGAGATAACGTGTGCTGTGCACGTGCTGGTACAGATCGATGTCGTCCGGCCGTACCGCCAACTCGGTCTCAAATTTGGAAAAGACATTCATAATTACGCCGAGGGAATAGCAGGGACCCACGCCCGCACCCCAAAAGACGGCAGCAAACCGATGGCTTGAACAGGAAGAACAGCGAGGACGCCAAGGAGGCGCAGCCGACCCACTCCTTCCGCGGTCACTCAAATACCCGATCCAACAAACGGCGGTCGCGCTTCGTCGGGCGACCGCTGCCTTTTTCGCGCGCCAGCAAGTGTTCGATTGGTTTGACCCGGGCTTTCTCGTATTCCTCCGGCGGGGTGAGGTCGACGCAGTACTCGGGTAACAACTTCGCCCCCACCCGCGAGCGCGGCACCGCCAACACCCGAAGTGTCCGCAACACCAGGCCGAGCCGGACCGAGACCATCTCGCCCGGCCGCACGTCGCGCGCCGGTTTGGCGGGCAGTTCGTTGACCGATACGCTTCCGGCCCGGCAGGCATCACCGGCAAGACTACGGGTCTTGAAAACGCGCACCGCCCACAGCCACTTGTCGAGACGGGCGGTAGGGGCGGGAAGCGGTACGCTCAAGGCGCTAAAAACAAAAACGTTGCCGCGGGTTGTCAAACGCGCGGCCCAAACGGACCAAACTTGGAATCGGGAGGCGGGGAGGCACGATGCGAAACCAATTCAATCCTAGCGGCGCTTCCCGCGCTCCGTGTTTCGCCGGGGCGCGGTCCGCCCGGGGCCATAAGTTGCCCGATCAACTCAGTCCTTCCGCACCCGCGGAAACTCACTGCGGATCCAGTCGTCGAGCAGCGCTTTCTCATGGCGGACCGAGTCGTCGCGAAAGTTCAGCGAAATCTTCATCAGGAACGCGAGGTCGCGCAGCTCGCGTTTTCCTTCCTTCACCACCCGGCCCTCCGCATCGACCAAACGGAACGTCAGGTTGATGCGCGGCGGATAAATATCCTTCACGATCCGCACATCGGTCCACCTGGCGCCATGCCACGGCTCAAAGTCGCCGGCCATGTCGATATCCGTAAACGTCACCAACAGCTTGTGACCCTCCGGCACATAGTACTTGGCCTGCTCGAGCACGTGGTCACGGATCTGCTCAAGGTAGGTGGTACGCGTAGCCTCACCCATGTAGGAGTCGCGGACGTCGGTGAATTTTTCGGGTTCGAAGAAGACAATCTCGGCCCGACCCACGACGCGTGTTTCCGCCGCGCTCGCAGCCAAGGCCGGACCGAAGGCCGCGACGCTGAGAAGCCAGAGATGACGGGTTTTCATGATGGGACGTCTGACCCACGCTAGCACAGAATCGTTCCACCGCCAGCCGGGGAATCGGTCGGGTAGCCGGGGCTTGCGGCGGAGGCCCGGCGCGCCCCGAGCACCGCAACATGGTCAAATCTCAGGCGCCACCATGGCAACCCTCGGGGCTACCCGGTCGATGAGACGATCTTGACCACCACGTACTTGCTGGTCGGCGTGTTACTGCCCGCCGCCACACTGTCGATCGGCACGAGGACGTTGGCCTCGGGAAAATAGGTCGCCACGCAACCGCGCGGGATCCGATACGGCGCCACCATGAATGCCCTTGCCACCCGCTCAACCCCACCGTGGCGATTGGTCAAATCCACCCACTGGCCCGGCTGCAAACCGCGGGCCGCAACGTCGTCCACGTGCATGAACACCACCCGCCGGCCGCCGAAGATCCCCCGATACCGATCGTCCAGACCGTACACGGTCGTGTTGAACTGATCGTGCGTCCGGATCGTCATCATCAGCAACTCGTCCGCGGCCAGCGCGGAGATCCGGATCGGCGCGACCGTGAATTGCGCCCGGCCGCTCGCCGTGCGCCATTCCCGCCGGTCGCGCGGCGCATTCGGTAGGTAAAACGCCCCCGTGCGCACCCTTCGGTTGTAGTCTTCAAAGCCGGGCACCACCCGCGCGATGCGGTCGCGGATGAGATCGTAGTTGTCGGCGAATTCCCGCCACGGGATCGGCGGCCCGGCGGTGGCGCCGAGCACGGCGTGCGCCAGACCGCACACGATCGCCGGCTCGCTGCGCAGGTGTTCCGACGCCGGCGCGAGCCGGCCGCGCGAGGCGTTGATGATTCCCATCGAGTCCTCCGTGCTGACAAACTGCTCTCCCGTCGCCTGCACGTCCCGTTCGCTGCGCCCGAGACACGGGAGAATCAGCGCCGTGCGCCCCGTCACGAGATGCGAACGGTTGAGCTTCGTCGCCACCTGCACCGTCAGCGAGCAGCGCCGGAGCGCGGTGGCCGTGAATTCCGTGTCGGGCGTGGCCGAGAGGAAATTACCGCCGAGCGCCAGAAACGCCCGCACCCGACCGTCGTGCATTGCGCGGATCACATCAACGGTGTCGAAGCCCGGCGCCCGCGGGACCGCAAAACCAAACTCCGCCTCGAGGCGCGCCAGCCAGTCCTCGGGCATTTTTTCGTAGATACCCATGGTGCGGTCGCCTTGAACATTCGAGTGTCCGCGCACCGGACAAGCCCCGGCGCCCCGGCGGCCGATGTCCCCGCGCAGGAGGAGGAGGTTCACGACCTGCTGGATCGTCGCCACCGCGTCCGGCTGCTGAGTCAGGCCCATCGCCCAGCAGCAGATCGTCGCGCGGGACCGCCGCGCGATCTCCGCCGCGGCACTGATTTCCACCTGGGTCACCCCGCTGGCCGCCACGATGTCGGCCCACGCGGTCGCCGTGAGATCCGCGGCCAGTGCTTCGAAACCGGTCGTATGCTCGCGCCGAAACGCCTGGTCGAGAACCGTGCCGGGCGCCGCGGCCTCGGCTTCGAGGAGCGCCTTCATGAGGCCTTTGAGGAGCGCGAGGTCGCCGCCGATGCGCACCTGCAGCCAAAGGTCGCACAGCCGCGCCCCGTCGCCGAGCAGCGTCTTGAACGCCTTGAGCGGATGCAAAAAATCCTGCGGGTTCTTGAACCGCTCGACCCCGACCTCCGGCAGCGGGTTGATCGAAACAATCTTCGCCCCGCGCGCCTTCGCCGACTCCAGCGCGGCGAGCATGCGGGGATGATTGGTGCCGGGATTTTGGCCGATGACGAAGATCGCGTCCGCGTGCTCAAAATCCTCGAGCGTCACCGTGCCCTTGCCCATGCCGATACTCTCGCCGAGCGCGACGCCGCTCGATTCGTGGCACATGTTGGAACAGTCGGGCAGGTTGTTGGTGCCGAACCGGCGCACAAACAACTGCCACAAGAAAGCCGCTTCGTTGCTGGTCCGACCCGAGGTGTAAAACGCCGCCGCGTCCGGCGCGGGCAGCGCCCGGAGTTCGGCGGCCACGAGCGCACAGGCCTCCGCCCATGCAATCGGCGCGTAGTGCGTCGCGCCCGGCCGCAACACCATCGGCTCGGTGAGCCGGCCCTGCGCGTTGAGCCAGTGGTCGGTTTGCGTGAGCAGAAAAGTGAGGTCATGCCGGGCGAAGAAATCCCGGGCGACGCGACGCGGCGTCGCCTCATCGGCCACCGCCTTCGCCCCGTTCTCGCAGAACTCGAATACATGCCGGTCGCGGTCGGGGCTCGGCCACGCGCACGACTGGCAGTCAAAGCCGTCGACCTGGTTAACGCGGAGCAACGCCCGCACCCCGCGGCTTAAGCCCATCTCGGCCACCAGCCCGGCGGTCTTGCCCACCGCCGTGAGCCCAGCAGCGGTGGCGCTGGCGGACGCGCGGCGCGGCGGGAAGGGCTCGAGCGGCGGCTGCGCCGTGGGGTGCATTTCAGCCATGCGCCAAGCGTGCGGGGCCCATGCCGGCGCGCAAGTCCGGGCACAAAGGGACGGCGCGCGGGAAAACTTCAGCCTTGCCCGACGCGTGGCGTTTTCCTCCATACGGCTTTCGTTTTCACCACCGCATGTTCGCCAACCTCGTTCAACTCATCACCGGGCGCCCACCGGCGCCCGACCTTGAGCGAAATCTCTTCGTCGAGGAGGTGCGTGTCATCCGTGACGAACCACGCAGCCGGCGGGTCGAATGGACGATCCTCGGGTGTTGGATTTTGATCGCGGTCAAACACGTGTTCATCATCTGGGCGTGCCGCCACTATCCGGTGCCTTTCCACCAACTGTGGGTGAACTTCCCGACTTGGCTGCTCGGAGTCCTCGCCACCGTGGTCTACTTTGCTCGCGTGTCGCGCCGACCACTGCACAAACCCAGCGAACGGTCTGGTACCGGAAATCCCTGAGCGCACGCTCAGCACGACGGCCCAAGGCACCCCTAATTTACGGGGTCGAGCCTCGCAGGCCGGGCGGGCATGCGCTTTTGGGCTTCGGCCGCGCGGATTTTTTCCCCACCGTCCCGCATGGCTCATGTTCCGGGGCTTCGCAGCCCTTACGCAAAAGTCGGTCGGCTAGTCTATTTCGGACGCATGGTGGACAAGATCCGCCTCCACGCGGCCGGGCGGCTACCCGTGGCCGATTACACCCCGAATATGGGGAAGGCGTTCGATGCCCGTTGCTGCACTTTTCTCCGGGTGAACTACGACGAGCTCCGGGCCCGCGCCCTGATCGGCGATCTCAGCGACCTGCCATTGCTGACCTGGGCGGAACAGCACGGCGGCGCCCGCACCGACGAGGAGTGCGACGTCTGGAACGGTTTCATGGCCAAACGGGGCTGGCGCGACGAGGTCGCCGAGGTGCTCGCGCGCCGCATCGCGGAAAGCCGGCTCGAAGGCCGGCCGGTCCTCACGATGTTCGACTACCTCGACTTCGACGAGGGCCGGTTCTCAACCCACAGCCGACCCTGGGAATTACGCGATCCGGTCGTGGTCCTGCTGATGGGTGTCGCCGGCAGCGGCAAAACCACCGTAGGCACCCAACTCGCCGCCGAACTCGGGTGGAGCTTCCGCGACGCCGATGATTTTCACCCCCCGGAAAATATTGCCAAGATGGGCGCGGGCACCCCGCTCACCGATGACGACCGCGCCCCATGGCTCGCCGCCATCCGCCACCACATCGCGGGCACCCTCGCCCGCGGCGAAAGCGGCGTCGTGACCTGCTCCGCCCTGCGCGAACGCTACCGCACCGCGGCCACGCCCTCGACCGGACGGGTCCGGCTCGTCCATCTGACCGGCAACTTCGAGCTTATCCACGGGCGCATGCAGGCCCGCACCGATCACTTCATGAAGCCCGAAATGCTCCAATCGCAGTTCGCCGCCCTTGAGCAGCCGGCCGACGCGCTGAGCCTCGACGTCACCCGGTCGCCGGCGGATTTGGTCGGCGAAATCCGTCGGGACCTGGCCTTGTGAGATTTTCCACGCCGCCCGTATGAATCCCGAGCTCGCCAAGCGCCTGCGCCTGCTCGCCAGCGCGGTCAGTGTGATCCTGCTCATCGCGGCTCTGGCCGCCGGCTGGTATTACTGGCGTCTGCGCGCCAGCCTCCCGCAACTCGACGGCGCCGCCCGCGTGGCTGGCCTCGGAGAAGCTGTTACCGTCGAACGCGACGCCCAAGGCGTCCCGACCATCCGCGGAGCGAGCCGCACCGACGTTGCCCGCGGGCTCGGCTGGTTGCACAGCCAAGACCGTTTTTTCCAAATGGACCTCATGCGCCGGGTAGCCGCCGGCGAACTTGCCGAGGTGTTCGGGCCCCGCGCGCTTCCCCGTGATCGCGCGGCCCGCCTGCACGGTTTCCGGAAACTGGCGCAAACGGCCCTCGCCCGCCTGGAACCCGCGCAAAGAACCATCATCGAAGCCTACACCGCCGGCGTAAACGCCGGCCTCAACGCGTTGGGCGAAGTTCCGTTCGAGTATCTGGTCGTCCGCGAAACCCCGGTGCCCTGGCGCGCCGAGGATACCCTGCTCGTATCCTATGCGATGACCCTCGACCTGCAGGACGAGGAAGGTTCTTACGAACGTTCGGTCATGACGCTGCGCGACCACTACGGCCTCGAAGGCGTCGCCTTCTTCGCCCCGCTCGTCACGCCGTCCGATGCCGCCCTCGACGGCAGCACGGCGCCGGTCGCGCCGATCCCCGGCCCGCGAACGCTGAATCTCCGTACCCGAAAGATCAGTACGCTGCCGCCTGATGCACTGCGCCGCGATCCCTTTCCCTTCCCGCCGCGCGACCCGGAAATGGCCCCGGGTTCCAACGCCTTCGCCATCGCCGGCAGCCATACCGCCAGCGGCGCCGCGATCCTCGCGAACGACATGCACCTCGACTACGGGGTGCCCAACATCTGGTATCGCGCCTCGCTCGCGTGGGCCGGAAGGAAAGTCACCGGCGTCACCCTCCCGGGCGCTCCGCTCGTCATCGCCGGCAGCAACGGCCAAGTCGCCTGGGGTTTCACCAACGGCTATGTCGACACCGGCGACCTGGTCGTCGTCGAACTCAACAGCATCGCCACCCATTTGTACCGCGCACCGGGTCATGAGGAGCTCATGCCCCTCGAGGTGCGCCACGAAACCATTCGCGTGAAAGGCGCCGACCCCGTCGTCGCGGATTACACGTGGACCGTTTGGGGCCCGATCGTCGGCCGCGACGAAAAAAACAAGCCCCTCGCCCACCGCTGGGTCATGCACGACCCCGCGGCCACCGACCTGAATCTGATCAGAATGGAAACCGCCACGACCGCCGCCGAGGCCGTCGCCATCGCGCACCGCGCCGGCATGCCCGCGCAAAACGCCTTCATGGCCGATGCCGCGGGTGAGATTGCGTGGACGATCGCGGGCCACTTGCCGAAACGAGTCGGCTTCGACGGGCGCCTACCGGTCACCTGGACGTACGGCGATCGCCGCTGGGAAGGCCTGCTGCCACCCGACGAAATTCCCGTGGTCCGCGGCGCCGAATCGGTGCAACCCGGTTTCCTCTGGTCCGGCAATAACCGCGCCGTCGGTGGCGCCGCACTCGTCAAACTCGGGGACGGCGCCTATCGCCGCGCCGCCCGCGCCGCCCAGATCCGCGATGATCTCGTTGCGCTAAAAAAAGCCACGCCGCGTGACATCCTGGCCATCCAGCGCGACGACCGCGCCCTCTTCCTGGAACGTTGGCACCGCCTGCTGCTGGAAACGCTCATAACCGCGGCCACCAGCCTGAAAAAAACCCGGATCGCCTTGCGGGCCGCCGCGGAAAAATGGGAGGGTCGCGCCGTGCCGGAGGCGGTCAGCTACCGGCTCACGCGGGCCTTCCGGCGCGCCGTGCAGGACCGAGTTTTCCGCCCCATTTTCGCCGCCTGCGTCGAAGCCAATCCCGATTTCGACTGGCGGGAGTTCCTCCTTGAGGACGCCTTCTGGTCCCTTTGGCAGGAAAAGCCGCTGCACCTGCTGGCGCCAAACTACGCGCGCTGGGAAGACCTGCTGCTGGCTGCCGCCGATGACGTCACCGCCACGCTGGAGCAACAGGGGTTGACGCCGGCCCGGGCCACCTGGGGCGAATACAACCGGGTTCAGATCAGGCATCCGTTCGCGCGGCTCCATCCTTGGCTCTCGCCGTGGCTGGGCATGCCCGCAGCGAGTTTGCCCGGCGACGCCGACATGCCCGGCGTGCAGTCGCCCACCCACGGACCGAGCGAACGTATCGTGGTTTCCCCCGGACACGAAGCCGAGGGGATCTTTCATATGCCGGGCGGGCAGAGCGCGCACCCGCTGTCGCCGTTCTTCCGCGCCGGCCACGAAGCATGGGCCCGCGGCGAGCCGAGCCCCTTCCTCCCCGGCCAGACCGCGCACACTCTCACGCTCCAGCCGTAACCGCGGCCGGACGCTGAACTTTTGCCGGCGTACGTGAAAAAACGGACCCACCGCGGGGACGTTTGCCGATTGCGGGCCCGTGAAATAACGCCGACGCTAACGGGATTCACCCGCCGGTGAACCGTCACCCGGAACCCACCGACCGCTTCGATCCTTTCGAACTTCTTCCCATGCCTCTCACGGTCCTCACCCATCCTCTCGCCGAGCACTTTATGACGCATCTGCGCGACAAGACGACCAAGCCGGCCACGTTCCGCACCCTTGCGCAGAACCTGAGCCTGCTCCTCGCCATCGAGGCGACGCGCGACATCAAGACCGAAACCAAGGGCATCGAAACTCCGTTGGAGCATATGACCGGACGAATCCTGGCCCATCAGCCGCTGGTCGTGGTGCCGATCCTGCGCGCCGGGCTCGGCATGGTGCAGCCGTTCACGGAGTTGTTTCCCGACGTGAGCGTCGGCTACGTCGGCCTCGAACGAGATCACGAAACCGCGAAACCCCGCAGCTACTACTGCAAGCTTCCCCCCTTGAAAGGACTTCAGGTCTTCATCGTCGACCCGATGCTCGCCACCGGCGGCTCCGCGGCCGCAGCGATCTCGGAAATCAAACGACACGGTGCGACGAATGTACGGCTGCTCAGCATCGTCAGTTCCCCCGAAGGCGTCGCCGAGGTGGAGCGCGTGCACCCCGGCACGGTGATCTACACCGCGGCGCTCGACCGGGAACTGAACGCCCGGAAATATATTCTGCCCGGCCTCGGCGACTTCGGCGACCGGCTGTACGGGACCTGAACCAAAGATCGGGGCAAGGGGCGGTTCGACTGCGCCCGAAAACGGTTTCCCGCCCCGATCGCTCAGGGCGCCGCGGAAAAATACGCCGCCAGCGGATTCCCCCGCAGCGCCTGCAATCCTTCGATCACCCGCGCGGCGTTGAAACGCGCGCCCTCGTCGTTCGTATGCGTGCCGCGGTCGGAGAAAAACGTGCCCACCTTGTCCTTTCCGATCCGCTGGTACGAGGCACTGATGACAAGGGTCAGGTCGAAATACAACGCGCCGCCCGCCCGCGCGACTTCCTCCGTCCACTGCGCGTGGCCCGCAAAATCCCGACCCGTTTCCCAGCGGTCCTTGTGCGGAATCGGCGAGACCAAAATCACCGTCACGCCTTTGGCCTTCGCATCCGACACATACCGCGCGAGGTACCAACCGAAGGTGTGGACCTCCTCCTTCGTGCCGTCGCGCTTCGTATCCTCGACCGTCTCCGGCCCCGTGCCGCGCCCCGACGGGCGGCCTTTGGCCGTCGGATCACCGATGCGTCCGCCGTCGTTATGCCCAAACTGAATGATGACAAAATCGCCCGCCTTCATCTGGGCGAGCGTGCGCTCCCAACGTCCCTCGGTAAAAAACGTCCGGCTACTGCGCCCGCCGATTGCGTGGTTCACGACATTGATTTTCTTCGGGTCGAAATAGGGCGCCACGCGCTCCCCCCAACCGTAGGCGCCGAGTTGCCCGGCGCTTTTCACCGTCGAATCACCAACGATGAAGAACGTCGGCAGCGTCGCCTCAACCGGCTTCTCCTCGCGGACCTTCGCCGCATCGACCACCGGACGGACATCGTCCGCCGCGCGGGTTGCGATCGGAGAAAAGAGGCCGACCCAAAATACCAACGCGAACCGGCGAATCAGGATCATGGTGAAAAAATCATTTTGTCGCCGCGACCTCACGTCCCCGCGCCGAAAACGCATGCGCCAACGGATTTGCCGGCAAGGCCTTCAGCCCGACGACGACACACGCCGCATTCAACTCGGCGCCGGCGCGGCTGGTATGCGTATGGGGATCCCCAAAAAGCGGTTCGACCTTTTCCGGCCCGAGCCCCTCGTAGCGGGCCGCGACCAACCGGTTCAAATCGATGAAGTCCGCCCCGCCCTGGCGCGCCGCGTCCGCCGCCCAGTCGGCATAGGCTTCGCGGACGATTTTGCCGTCCTGCCACGTCTTGCGCGGCACAAGTGAACAGACCATCGGCGTCGCTCCCTTTGCCTTGGTATCGGCGATGAAGCGCTTCAGGTACCAGCCGTAGGCGTGCACGACCTCGTGCTGCTTGGTGAGGACGTTGTCGATTTCCCTGGTCTCGTCGCCCGTGCCCTTGAGCGTTCCCCGCGCGCGGAGGGGCCCGGGCGGTTCGTCGTTAAGCGCCCCATTGTCGTTGTGCCCGAACTGCATGAGCACGACGTCGCCCGCCTTCACCAACGCCAGCGCCCGTTCCCAGTGTCCGCCGGTAAGATAGGTCCGGCTGCTGAGTCCGCCGACGGCCCGGTTCACCACGTTGAGTTTCTGCGCCTCAAAAAAATCCGCCAACGGCTCACCCCACCCCCACTGCCCGCCGGCACCCTCACCCGAGCCGTTGCGCACCGTCGAGTCGCCGATCAGGACCAGCGAAGGCAACGCCGGATTCGCCGGTGTCGGCGGCGGCCGGCGCCCGGACCGGCTGGTTGGCGCCGCCGCTTGACCAAAAGCAAACGCCGCGAGCACGAGGAAGAGCGGGAACCGAAACAAGCCAGCGCGCAGGGAGAGAGTATGTCCGATCATGAATTACCGCAGCTGGACGTCCCAAACCTTGGAACGGTGCGACGTCGTCCCGTCAGCCGCGGTCACGGTGAGGATAGTGACGTAATTTCCCGCCTTCGCGTAAACGTGCGTCGGGTGTTGCTCGTTCGCCGCGGCACCATCGCCGAAATCCCAATGCCACGCGGTGATTTTCCCGGCCGCGACCGACTCATCCTGGAACGCCACCAGCCGGCGATCCGGATCAACGACGGCGAACGACCAGCGGGCCTCCAGAGCAGGCAGGACGGTGGGCTCCAACGGCATGAGCTTGAACGCACTGAGCTCCGAGGCATGGCCGTAGGACGTGCGATTCCGTGAAAGCGTCCAGAAGCCGTTGTTTCCCTTCGCCTTCACGTCGTCGTAGTCGATCACGATAAAACCAAGACCGATGATCTTGTTCTCGCGCAGGACGGATTCCACCGCGCGCTGCGGGCCCTCGGGTCCGGCGTAGTCGAAGGGAGTGATCCAAAATTCCAGCACGAGCCGGCCCGGTTCGCCGGGCTTGAAGTCGGAGCGGGCCTTTGCGTTCGCCCACGGAAATTCCTTGGTCCACGTCGCGGCATTCCAAGCCATCGCCCAATCCTTCCCCGCGGCCGGCGTGAACACATGATAATTCTGTGCATGCACGCCCTGGATCGCCCAGCGGGATTCTTCGGGACTGATGCGCTCGTCCGGCCGCGCCGCCGGCTCGCCCGCCTTCTCCACGCTCCACACCGCATTTCGCCCCTTCTGGACGAGCGGTCCACCCGAAGCGTCCCCGTCAACGACAACCTCCAGCGTATCGTTGTGCAGGCCCGGGTCCGCGAAGTCCCAGTAGTTGTCATACGCCTCGTAAAGCACATAGAGACGATTCAATCCTTTGACCCAGCCGACCCGGATTTTCACGTCGAGATTCCTGGGGTCGGAGACCTGACCCGGGCGCTTCTCATCGATGAACTGGTCGGTCTTGATCGCGTAACCGTCCGGCACCATCGCCCAGTCGCCCGCGTCGCCGTCGATCCGCGGGATCTGGTCCTGGGGAAACTGGAAGACCTTGAAGGTCACCTCGGGCCGATCAAGGGCGCGCAAAGGGCCCGCCGCACCCCAGGTCACGCCGAGCAATAACAGGCCCGTGCCGCACAGCTTCCGGGGATCAAAGGGATTCATGCGCAGACCCTAGCCGCCCGGCCGCCGGTGCAAATGCTGCCGCCGGCGGACAGTTCGGCGCCACTCGGACCCAAGCGGGGTGCCCGACCGCACCGGATCATCGGACCTCCGCCGGCGGGACCCCGAAATCCGGCGTGCCGTCTGGCCGCCATAAGATCGGCTGGATGCGTGTGTGCCGGTTCGGGTCGTGCAGCGGGTCGCCGGAAGTCTCCCTGTAACTGCGCGCATGATACACCAGCAGGTCGGTTTTATTATCGGACGACTTCGTGAAGCTATTGTGCCCGGGACCAAAGATCCCGTGGGCCGAATTCGTCGCGAACACGGGCTCGGGTGATTTCTTCCATGACCTGGGGTCGAGCAGATCCGCGTTGGCGTCGGCCGTGAGCAGCCCGAGGCAGTACTCGGGGCCGGTTCCCACCGCGGAATACGTCAGGAAAACGCGGCCGTTTCGGATCAGCACCGCCGGACCTTCGTTGACCCCGTAATGGATCTGCTCCCACGGAAATTCGGGCCGCGAAAGCATGACTTGCGGGCCGACGATCGACACCGGCGAATCCATTTTCGCGAGGTAGAGGTTGGTGTTGCCCTTGAGCTTCGGGTCCTGCTGCGCCCACGCGTGGTAGCGGGTGCCGCGGTGTTCGAACGTCGTGGCGTCGAGGGCGAACGACTCCCCGTTCGTCTTGAGTTGCCCGCGCTCGACCCACTCGCCCTCGAGCGGATTCGGGGCGGGGTTTTCGAGGACGTAGATGCGGAAATTCGAGACATTCGCCTGCTCCGCCCCACCGGCCGCGAAATAAAGGTACCACTTGCCGCCGATGAAATGCAGCTCCGGCGCCGAGATGGGAGAACCCATCGGACCGGACGCGTGCTTCCGCCAGATGGTCCGGGGTTCCGCGGCCCCCAGTCCGTGGATGTTCCGCGCCCGCCGCAGCTCGAGGCGGTCGTATTCGGGGACCGTCGCCGCGAAATAATAATAACCGTCGGTATGAAAAGTGAGGTGCGGATCCGCCCGCTGGCGCACGAGGGGATTCGCATACGACGGTGGTCCGGGCGGCGACGCCGGAAACCACGTTGCGAGCGCCGCGGCGACGAGCTGGTGACCGCGGGCGTTGGGATGATTCACCTGCGACATGAGGTCGGCCGGCGGAGTCCCCGCGCGCACCTCCGCCTCAAAGTGCGCGAGCGAATCAACCAGCCCGGTGCCGTACTCGGCGGCGAGTTGCCGCACCTGCGCGGCATGCTGGTGCAGGGTGTCGGTCTCGTCGGCAAACGTGATCCGCAGGTCCGGCGTCGGGGTGAGCAAAATCACCTGCGCCCCGGCCGCACGGGCCTTCTGAATCATGGCGACCCACGCGAGGCGAGCCGCCGCGAGACCGGGCCCGCGGTCGTTCAACGAATAATCGATACACAC
>CAIJFT010000111.1 GCA_903820035.1 uncultured Opitutia bacterium | reverse complement strand
GGTGCAGCAACACGCCCCCGCGTTCGCGGTCACCGTCCGCCCCCCGCTGCTCATGGGCAACAGCCTGACCGGCCGGCGCAGCAACCACGAGCGGTTGTTCGCGGATTGGGCCGCGGGACGGACCCCGCGGTTGTTCACCGACGAATTTCGCCAGGCGTGCACCGCCGAAAATCTCGCGGAGGTCCTGGTCGAGTTGTGCGAACGCGACAACGTCCGCGGCGTGTATCACTGGGCTGGATCCGAACTGCTGTCGCGTTACGAATTGGGTCGGCGTATCCGCGAGCAGTTCAAACTCAGCCCGACGCAGGCGCCGCTCGAAGCCGTAACCCGCCCCGCGGTGCCCGAGGTCGCGCGTAAACGCCAGGCGTGCCTCGCACTGAACATCACCCCGCTCGCCGCGCAGTTGAAAACCCGGCCGCAAAGCGTCGCGGAACAACTCGCCGAACTGAACGTCCCGGTGCCGTGCCGGGAGTGGTACTTGCGGCAAGCGTAAGGGGGAGCCACGGAAGTTGCGGGCTCAGCGCCCGGACGGTCGCCGGGTAGCCGCGTTTGCGCCGGTGGCGAAAAAAGAATCTGGTGTTTCTATCCGTCTGCGGCTTGTTGCGGGCAATGACCCTGCACGTCCTGCCCACCCGCACCGCCGGCGCCGCGGAGAACATGGCGATCGATTTTCTGCTGCTCCAGCGCTACCCGGACACCACCGCGCCGCGTTTCCGCCACTACGGCTGGCGCGCCCCGGCGTTCACCTTCGGGTACGCGCAGAAAATCGCCTTTGTCCGCGCCCAACTTCCACCCGGCGAGACCTTCGATCTCTGCCGGCGCCCGACCGGCGGCGGCGTGGTGGATCATCGCGATGACTGGACGTACGCGCTCGTGATTCCCCGCGGGCATCCGCTGGAGGAAGCCCGCGCAACCCAAAGTTATCGGTTGATCCACGAGGCCCTCGCGGCCGCCCTGTGCGCCCAAGGCATCGACGCGCTGACCAAACCTTGTCCCGACGAAGAAGCAGCCCGCACCGACGCCGAGGCCGTGGCGGCAGCCACCCCGGGTGTGTGTTTTCAACGAGCCGAGATCTACGACGTTGTGCGCCGATCCGACGGCGGCAAAATCGCCGGCGCCGCGCAAAAACGCAACAAGCACGGCCTGCTGTTCCAGGGTTCGATCTGGAAACCCGCCGCGTCCGGCGCGGTGGACTGGGCGGCGTTTGAGGCGGACTTTCTGGCGCAACTCGCGACCGCGCTGAACGTCACCGCCGCGCCGACGCCCTGGCCCGAGTTTAATGAAGATGAAGTCGGCGGCCTGACCGAGCAATACGCCGCGAGTGAATGGACGGAGCAGCGGTAGGACGGGGCCTGCCCGGGGGAGCGCCAGGCAGCCGCGTTGGAGCGCGGAGCCCACGTGGTCCATGCGGTCGGACCACGTTTTCGCCGCCGGCTCAAACGCGGCTCCAGTACAGAAAGCCGTGGCCTTACTTCTTCGCCTCGGCCGGAGCCGAAGCGGGAGCAACCGCGGCCGCCGGGGCGGGTTGCCACAGGTAGTGCCCCCGCTGGCTGCGGTCCCAGCGCGCGAAGACGGCGAGGCCGGCGAGCGCGAGCAGGATGACGATCGTGATGAACTGGCGCTGCTGCCGCGCCGACTCCTTGTCCTCGTAAGGATCCTCGAGGGTGCGTTTGGCGTTGGCCGGCAGCACGGCGAGATCGGTGAGCGCGGTGCCGAACGGAATGTTGATTTTCACCCGGCCGTTGATCGCCCAGCCGTTGCCCTCGAGGATCGGTCCGAGCGTGCGCTGGC
The DNA here is from genome assembly GCA_903820035.1 of uncultured Opitutia bacterium. Classification (GTDB taxonomy): domain Bacteria; phylum Verrucomicrobiota; class Verrucomicrobiia; order Opitutales; family Opitutaceae; genus ER46. The sequence continues at coordinate 4,300 of CAIJFT010000111.1, read as the reverse complement.
GGAGCTTCAGCCACGCGATGACCATGGACGGCCCGGAGACGACGGCCACGAGGCCGACGAGTACCAACGGGTACTGCCAGAGCTTGAGGTTAAAGACGTATCCGAGGATCAAGGTCAACGCGCTGATGGCGCCGGTGATCGCCACGCCGATGGCGGCGACGGCCCCGACATCCACCTTCTTCGGCGCGGCGTCCGGTTTGGCCTTGTCGGCGTTGGCCGCCTGTTCCGCGGCGCTGGCGAGCTTACCACTCGCGGCGGCATCGGCGGCGGCGGCCCGTTTCGCCACCTGCTCCTCGATCATGCGGATGAATTTTTTGTACGGGGACCAGAAGGCTTGGCGAATGCTGATCGGATTATCGACGATGCTGGTGATGACGGCGTCCCAGTCGCGGCCTTGCCGGTCATAGAACACGCCGTGGCGGCCGACGAAGAGATAGTCGCTGTCGCCCTGGGTGAAACAGGCCGCGAGGTTCATCGGTGCGCTGCCCGAGCGGGTGCACGTGCAGTAGGCAATGTAAGCCTTGCTCATCGCCGCAAGCGGATTGGGGCCGTCGACGCGGACGCAAAGTTCCGTCGACCGACTGTCGAGAAAGAGCCGGCCCGCCTGGAAGACGGCCTGGTGCGTCGGGGAATAGAAATCCGCGAAGCTGACAAAATTGTGGAGCAAGGTCCGCAGGTCGCGGAAGTAGCGCGTGAGTTTCGCGACATCCGCGATGGCTTTGAACTCCGGCTCGAGCGCCTTGTCCGCGGCAAGGAGCGCTTCGATGGCCGCCTTGGCCGGCGAGGCGAGCAACGCCCGCGCACGGTCGACCCCGAGTTTTTCCACGGAGCCACCGGCTTTGCTCCCGAGCCATCCCTCGTACGGAGCAAGCTTGGCGTTCAGCGCGCTCCAGTCGGCCTCGCTCAGCGCGGTCTGCGTAGCGCCAAACACCGGGGACACGGCGACGGCATGGAGAGCCGTGAGGGCGGCGGCCCAGGCCGGATTGACCGTGGCCACGAGCGACAGCGCCTTGCCCGCCTCGATGCGCGAGAGCGGGAAAGATAAAACCTCCTCGGAGGTAATCTTCATGTCCTTCGCGGCGATCGCGAGGTACTCCGTCTCGGAGCGGTTCAACGCCGCGAGCGCACGGGCGTCGAATGCCGCCAACCGGCAGCGGGCAAAATAGTCGTCGACCTTGGCGCGGACGGACCGCACCGCGGCCATCGCGGCGGCGGTGCCGTCGCCAAGTACGGCAATTTCCGGCGCCGAGCCCCGCTCGATCCATGCAACATAGGCCGCGAGCTCCTTGAAAAACGCGTCGACCTGCACCGCTGTCACCCCATCCGACCCGGTGCGGTCCTTGGCGGAACCCAGCGTGGCGAGGATATCCTTGATCGCGGCTTGCGTGGCGGCGTCCGTCGTCGCCTCGGGCGGAACCACGCCGTCGCCATTCAGCGGATTGACCGAGAAAATCTTCGCCGTGTCGGTCGCATCCTCAACCGTGATGCCTTCAGCACCATCGGCGGACTGGTTGCCCGTACGACCAAGGTTGGTGAGAATCTGCCGCGCGGAGGACAGCAGCACCTTCCCGTCGGGCGTCGTATCATTGATCGCGCTCAGCGCCAGCCCGCTGGCCCCCTGGAGTAAAACCGCGGGGTCCTTCAGACGCTCCGCCGCCCATTTCACCGCCGCAATCAGCTCCGGCCCGCGAATCCGTCCGTCTTTGTCGGTATCGATCAACGCCAGCGTCTGCTCGTCAATCTCGAGTCCCTTGACCGGGCAACTCAACGCCACCCAAAGCTTCGGATCGAGCTGATCGAGCGCAACGAGGTCATCGGCTGAATCAAGCAGGACCTGGTCGAGTCCGCCGGTGCGGAAAAATTTCCAAATGTGCGGGTGGGTCGCGGCAGCAGGAGTTTTCATGAGGGGAAGAACCTACCCTAGGCTTCGAAACGAAGCGTGGGCGAGGCAAGAAAATGCCCTCCGTCTGGGCTGCGTTTTCCAACGGGGCGATCGCGCGCCGTCGGCCAGTCGGAGCGGCGGTTTCGACCCGCCGGATTCCATCGGGCGGAGCGTGGGGGAAACGTCGCTCCTGGCCGGCCCCCGCGAGCGGGCTGACCTACGTCTAACGAGCTACTTTTGCCCCGCGACCAGGGTCAAAACGCACTCGAGGTGGCGCGTCTGAGGAAAGAGATCGAAGGGTTGCGCCGCCGTCAGCCGGTAACCGGCGGCGAGGAATCCCTTGAGGTCGCGCATCTGGGTCGCGGGATCGCAGGACACGTAGACCACCGCCCGCGGCCCGAACGCAAAGAGCTGTTGGAGAAACGATTCGTCGCAGCCCTTGCGCGGCGGATCGATAATCACCGCGGTTTCCGCCGCGGCGAAGGCCGGCGCGTGGGCACCGAGCCCGGCAAAAATCGAGCTGGCGTCGCCGGCTTGGAAGGTCGCGTTGGCAATCCCGTTGGCGGTGGCATTTTCCCGCGCAAAACGGATCGACGACTCGCTGAGCTCGATGCCCGCGACCTGTTCGAACGCGGCCGCCGCGCTCAAGGCAAACAGCCCGCTGCCGCAGTAGGCATCGACGAGAAATCTGGCCCCGCTGGCCGCCGCCTGCTCGCGGACGTACCGCGTGAACGCGGGGAGAATGAACGGGTTGTTCTGGAAAAAATCGCGCGCCAGAAAATGCAGCTGGAGCGGCTTCGCCACGGGATCCGCTGCCGCAATCGTCTCGGTGATGATCGCCTCGTAGTCGGTGGTCACTTCGCCGCTCGCTTCGCGCAGCAACAGCGTCGCGCCGCGCGTATAGGTGTCCTGTTTCGCATGGATGCCCGCCCGTACGGCACCGAGCCGGGCGTTGATGGCCTCCGTCGCGATCGGACACTGCGGCACATCGAGGATGTCAAAACGCGTCCCTTGCCGGAGAAAACCGATGGGCATCGGCGCCGGCGAACGCGGCGGGTTGAAGTGCGGCGTGATCTTGGAGCGGTAGTGGAATTCCCGCGGCGAGCCGACGACCGGCGCCACCGGGAAATCCGCCAGACCCGCCATATGCTGCAACAGCTCGACCACCTGCCGGCGCTTCCACTCCCGCTGGGCGGGATACGCGAGATGCTGATACTGACAACCGCCGCAACGGCCGAAAAGCGCACAGCGCGGCGTGACGCGGTCGGGGGACGGCGTGAGTACGGTGACGAGGTCGGCCTCGGAGAAGTTTTTGTGGTTGCGGAAAACCCGCGCGCGAACGCGTTCGCCGGGCAGCGTGAAAGGCACCATCACGACCCACTTGGATTCGGGCTGCCCCGGCAGCGGCACGCGGCCGAGCCCGGAACCCAGGTTCGTGAGCGTGGCGATCTCAAGTTCGATCTCCGCGTGATACGCGAACGGCTGGTCGTTGAATTTTTTTGGCTTAACCACGAAATACACGAAATACACCAAAACGGAGGAAACGAGGGTGTTTTTTATTTCGTGTGTTTAGGGTGTTTCGTGGTGACCTATTTTCGGTGTTATCGGAAAAGATCTCCAGTCTCCAGAATCCCCGCATCAAGCAGCTCGTGAAGCTGCGCGACCGGCGACCGCGCGACGAGGCGGGCGTGTTCCTCGTGGAGGGTTACCGCGAAATCCGCCGCGCCCTCGAAAAAAACGTCGCGCTGCGCGAGGTCTACTTCGCCCCCGCTTGGTTCCTCGGCGAAAATGAACCGGCGCTGCTCGAACAGGCGCGCGCCAACGGCGCCCAGTTGTTTGAACTCACCAAGGACGCCTTCGCCAAGGTCGCCTACCGCGAACGTCCCGACGGGCTCCTCGCCGTCGCCCCGCAATGGCAACGCTCACTCGCGGAACTCACCTTCGCCGGCGGCAAGACGCCATTCCTGCTCGTCGTCGAGGCCATCGAAAAACCAGGCAACCTCGGCACGATTTTGCGCAGCGCCGACGCCGCCGGCTGCGACGCCGTGATCGTGTGCGATCCGGTGACGGACATTTTCAACCCCAACGTCGTCCGCGCCTCCACCGGCGTGCTGTTTTCCGTGCCGCTCGTCGTCGCCGACAGCCAGAGCGTGCTCGTCTGGCTGCGCGACCAGGGCATCCGTACCGTCGCCACCACGCCCGCCGCGGAAAAAATTTACTCCGCCGTCGACCTCCGCGGCCCGCTCGCCGTCGTCATGGGCAGCGAGCAATATGGGTTAAGCGAGTTCTGGCTGAAAAATGCCGACCTCCCGGTCCGCATCCCGATGGCCGGTCAGGCGGACTCGCTGAACGTCGCGATGGCCACGATCATCACGCTGTTCGAGGCGGTGCGGCAGCGCGGCGGCTGAACGATTTCCG
>CAIJFT010000110.1 GCA_903820035.1 uncultured Opitutia bacterium | reverse complement strand
CCCGACCAACCTCGTCGAGATCAACAACGGGGGATCCACCCAACGCGAGGTGATCAAGTCGCGAGCCGCCGTGCTCCAAAGTTATTGGCTCAAGGAGCACCTCGTCACGATCCTCGGCTGGCGCCGCGACGAGGACTATTACGCCCGCCGTTTAATTTCCACTGGATCGCCGTACTTCGACGCGCCGATCACTGCCATCAACGATCCCGGCAAGGTCCACTACGGCTTCGACGATCTCACGTTCCCGCGCACACCGCCGCCGAATGTCGCCAAGGAGGTCAAGAGCTACAGCGGCGTTCTCAAGTGGCCGCAATCCCTACTGCGCCTGCCGCGCGGCACCGACTTCAGCATCTTCTTCAACGCCTCGGCGAATTTCACGCCGGCGGGCGGGCGGGTGGACTCCTATAACAACCCGCTTGCCTCGCCAGAGGGCGAAACGCGCGAGCACGGCTTCAATCTTTCGCTCTTCGGCGACAAACTCAGTCTCCGTTTCAACCGTTTCCGCACAACGGTCCGAGGTCAAAGCGCCAGCAACCCCGCCTTCGCCCAAATTGGCAATGCCACCGTGCAGACCGCCTCATTTTGGGCCACCGAGGGCAATCGCAACCCACAGAACGTGGCGTTCATGAACCTCGCCATCGAGCGCCTTTTCAGCGCCTTTCCCGCCAACTTTCGTACCTTGCGCGGCTACTCGGTCAGCGGCACGGCGCCCAACCTTTCCGCAACTTTTGGCGGCCTCCCCGGCAATACCGACACCACCGACTTCACCGCCACCGGCAGCGAGATCGAGGTAGTTTACAACCCCACGAGCAACTGGCGCATAATGGCCAACGTCGCCAAGCAGGAGGCCGTGCAAACCAACGCCTATCCCGGTGCCAAGGAGTTCATTGCCCGGATGCTGCCGGTCTGGAACTCGACCATCGTCGATCCGCTCACCGGTACTGCGTTGAAGATGACCGAGATCCCGCGTGGGGGATACGGCACCGGCACCGGCCCCGCGATTCCCGGGGTTTCCGAACGCTACGGCGATTGGCTCGATACCAACGTCCTGGTGCCCTTCGCCACCGCCATCGCACAAGAGGGCAGCGCCAGCGCCGAGCAACGGAAGTGGCGTGCGAATCTCGTCACCAACTACCGCTTTGGCCGCGACGCGATCTTTGGCGAGCGGCTCAAGGGCTGGAGCGTCGGCGGCGGACTCCGCTGGCAGGACCGCCTTGGCATCGGCTACCCTACGACGCGCAGCGCCAACGGAACCGTGACCATCGACATCAAACATCCATACTATGCGCCATCAGAGACCAACGTCGATGCATGGATCGGCTATACGCGGAGAATCTTCACCAACCGCATCGAGTGGCGCGCCCAACTCAACGCTCGCAACGTGCTGGGCGGCGACACGCCGATCGCGATCACTGTGCAGCCATGGGGCGAGCCCGCCTCGGTTCGCATTCCGCCCGAGCGCCGCTTGTATCTCACGAACTCGTTTAGCTTCTGAACGGCGCTGTCCACTCCACCGCATTCGTGAGATGCCCGGTGGCAGACAGGTGCCGGTCCCTATTCTCCTACTCCATCCTTCCCGTCGATGCGTACCGCACTCGCACTCCTAGCCGCTTCGTTTTTTGCAACCGCGGCCGCCGCCGAGCCGCCTCGGCCGAATGTCCTGTGGCTCATCATCGAGGATGCGGGGCCGGATTTTGGATGTTACGGCAATCCCGACGTCCACACCCCGCACCTCGACCGTTTTGCGGCCGAAGCGTGCGCCTTCCGCCGGGCCTTTGCCACGGCCCCGGTGTGCTCACCCGCGCGCTCGGCGATGATGACCGGACGTTATGCCTCATCCTTTGGTGCGCAGAATCACCGCAGCCATCGTTTCGACGGCTATCGACGCCCAGACGGTATCCGGCTCATCACCGAGCGTCTGGCTGAAGCCGGCTACTTCACCGCCAACGTGCGCACGTTTCCGCCTCCGGTGGGTTTCACGGGCACGGGCAAGACCGATTGGAATTTCTTCGACGACGGTCGCGCCTTCGCCAGCGACCGCTGGGCCGAACTGCGGGGCCACGCGCCATTTTTCGCGCAGGTAAACTTCCACAAGACCCACCGCCCTTATGGCCGGGCGCGGAGCAATCCCGCCGACGCCTCACGGGTGGTGCTGCCGCCCTACCTAGCCGACGATCCCGTGATTCGCGAAGACTGGGCCGCGTACCTCGACGAGCTCTCTGAAGTGGACGCACAAATCGGCGCTGTGCTGCGGCTGATCGACGAGGACGGGCTGCGCGACAGCACGGCGGTGTTCATTTTTGCCGATCAGGGTCGCGAGGATTTCCGGGGAAAATACTTCGCCTATGAGCAGGGCTTGGCCGTGCCGCTCTTGGTTCGCTGGCCGGACCAGCTGCGCCCCGGCAGTGTCAGTGACCGCCTCGTCTCCCTCCTTGATGTTCACGCCGGCACGCTGGCGCTCGCGGGTCTCGCGGAGGCCGGCCTAGATGGAGCACCTTTTTTCGGGCCTAGCGCCCGGGATCGCCAACACGTCTTTGGCGCCCGCGACCGCATCGATGATACGGCGGACCGGGTCCGCACGGTGCGCGACACCCGTTTCAAATACATCCGCAATTTCGAGGCCTGGCGTCCTTACTTGCAGCCGATGGCCTACGCCGAGGTCACCAATCCTAGCTACCGTCGCATGCGTGAGCTCTTTGCTCAGGGGAAGCTCAATCCGGCGCAGGCTAAGTTCATGACCGCACATCGCCCCGAGGAGGAACTCTACGATCTCGAGTTCGATCCCTGGGAGTTGGTCAACCTCGCCGCTAATCCGGCGCACCAGGCGAAACTGGCTGACATGCGCACCACGCTCGACCGCTGGATTCGTGACACCGGGGATTGCGGCGGCACGTCGGAAGATCCTACGCAACTCGGACGAGAGATGGAAGTGCTGGCCAAGTCGTTGCAGCAGGTGAAACAGAGCCTCGCCAATCCCAAAGCCCCCAAGCGTGTGTCCCCACCTTCCGGCGGTCAACCGCCTCAGAAAACAGAGAAATAGAGAATCAATGAAATACGCCTTCACGCCCCTTGTCGCCTTCTTGCTGACACTGATGGTCGCGCTTGCCGCTGGGGCCGCCCCGCAGCGGGCTTTATTCCCCAACATCGTCTTTATTTTGGCCGACGATCTGGGTTACGGCGATCACGGCTGCTATGGGGCGACCAAGGTCAAGACGCGGATCTGCCAAAAGGGTCAGGGCGAAACTTGCAACAACGCGCGGCAAACAAGCCCACGGCCCCCGCGCGATTTCCTAGCCGCACGCGGTTGCAGAGAAAACCAATCACGCCTGGGTTGTCCCAGATCT
>CAIJFT010000109.1 GCA_903820035.1 uncultured Opitutia bacterium | reverse complement strand
TCGCGAGCTTCGCGGGAACCCGGGTCACCTGCTGCGGGCCACGCTTGGCTTTTAAGACGGTGCGCCATCTATCAGCATGGCTGCCGGCGGGGGTGCGTCGACCTACTGTCTGAAACGTTTGCTGAAGCCCGCGGGGCCCGGCGGCGTCTTGATCTGCGACCTATGCAACTCCTGGTCCGCCCGGTTGGCTGGTTTTCCCTGTGCATCGCCTTTGTTTCGGCCGTCTTCGCGGCGCCGGTCGCGCCTGCGCTCGCGACGTCCGCGGTGGCGCAGCACCTGCAGGCCATGCCGGCCACGCATCCGCGGCTCTTCCTCGGGCGCGGCGCCGAGGTGGAGCTCAACCGCGCGATCGCCGCGAATCCCGTGATGACCGCGATCAGCTCCGACCTGCGGCGCGAAGCCGATCGCGATCTGGCCACCAAACCGGTCGAACGCGTGCTCATCGGCCGCCGGCTCCTCGATAAATCGCGCACTGCGTTGTCGCGCGTGCTGCACCTCGGGCTCGCCTGGCGGCTTACCGGCGAAAAGAAATATGCCGACCGCGCCCGGGCCGAACTCGTGGCGGTGGCCTCATTCTCCGACTGGAACCCCAGCCACTTCCTCGACGTTGCCGAGATGACCGCGGCCGTGGGCGTGGGCTACGACTGGCTCTACTCCGAGCTGGACGACGCGACCCGCAAGCTGTTGCGCGACGCCATCGTCGAGAAGGGGCTCAAGGCCAGCCTCAAGGCCAACGCGTGGACGCGTTCGACCAACAATTGGAATCAGGTGTGCAACGGCGGCATCACCGTCGGCGCGCTCGCCGTCGCCGAGAGCGAACCGGCCCTCGCCGCGCAGCTCATTGCGCGCGCGGTCAACACCGTGCCGGTCTCGATGCACGAATACGTGCCCGATGGCGCCTATCCGGAAGGTCCGGGCTACTGGGGCTACGGCACGACTTACAACGTGATCCTCATCTCCGCCCTGCAGTCGGCGCTCGGCACGGATTTCGGGCTGACCCGTCAGCCGGGCTTTCTCGCGACGGCGGATTATTACCTGCACGTCACGGGTCCGTCCGGCTTGTACTTCAACTACTCCGACTGCGGCCGCGGGGGGCAGGGCGTGGCGCCGGCGATGTTCTGGTTCGCTGCACAGCGCGGCGAACCGTACCTCTTGTGGAGCGAATGGCCGAAAGTCGCGCCGACGACCGATCGCCGGTCCCGTCGTGGAGGCGAGCGCACCGCCCCGATGATGCTCCTGTGGATGGCGCCGAACCAGCCCGCGCCGGTCCGGCCCGCCGCGCTTTCGTGGACGGCGCAGGGCCCGAACCCGGTGGCGTTTCACCGCAGCAGCTGGGACGCCGATGCGAGCTTCGTCGCGATCAAGGGCGGCTCGCCGGGGCTGAACCACGCGCACATGGATGTCGGGGCGTTTGTCATGGATGCCGACGGCCTGCGCTGGGCCGACGACCTCGGCATGCAGGACTACAACTCGCTGGAAAAGGAAGGCATCAAGCTGTGGGACAAGGCGCAGACTTCCGAGCGTTGGCGCGTGTTTCGACTCGGCACGTCCAGCCACAACGTGCTGATGGTCGACGGTCAGATGCAGCGCGTGGAGGCGGACGCCCGGATCGTCGTGACCAAGACCGGCCGCTCCGTGGTGGACCTCTCCGCGATCTACCGAGGCCAGCTCGCGCAGGCCAGGCGCGGAGTCGTGTTGCAGGCCGACCGGTCGGTGCGGGTGCAGGACGAAGTGCAGGCCCCCGGCAAAGCCGTGTCCGTGCGCTGGGCGATGGTGACGCAGGCTGACGTGACCCTGACCGGTGCGGGCCGGGCCACGCTGGCGCAGGCCGGCAAGGAACTCGGCTTCCGCGTGCTCGAGCCTGTCGGTGCCCAGCTCAAGGTCTTGCCGACGGATCCGCCGCCGAGTCCGATTGACGCCCGCAACCGGGGCACGCGGATGCTTGCCTTCGAAGTGCAGGTGCCGGCGGGCAAGGCGCAACGTATCGTGGTCGAACTGCTGCCACGCCAGGTGGCGGGTGCGCCCGCCGTCGTCGTGCCGCTTGCCGGTTGGTAGGCGTCGCGGGGCGGTAATCGGCATTCCCCCCGGCGTGAAAACGTGATTAGGGTGGCGGCCTGCTTCCTCGTCGCAGTTACCCCGTTCCCGAAATCCCCCGTATGAACCCCTTGTCCCGCTTGGTCCTCCTGCTCTCCGTGTTATTGGCCGGCTCCGGCGTCCGCGCCGCGGACCGGGCTCCGGTCGAAGTCGGGGTGGTCCCGTACAAGGTTACCTTGGACACGTTGACCCATGGCTACGATGGAAATTACTGCTGGGTGCATCCCCGCGCCGGCATCGTACCGCGGGGCGAGCACCGCTCGCCTGCGGTCGTGTTCACCATGCAAAAACTATGGCTGAAGGGCAGCGACGTGTTCTACGCCCTCACCGAAATGCGTTCCAACGACCTCGGTCGTTCGTGGCTCGGGCCGTATGAGCATACGGATACGCTGGGTCGGCGGGATGAGCCCGACGGGGTGGTGGTGGCGGCGAGCGACTTCTGGCCGAAGTGGCATGCGAAATCCGGTAAGCTGCTCGGCATCGGTCACACCGTACGCTACAAGAACAACCGCGTCGACGCGACCGCTGCGCGGCAAACCGTGTACGCGGTGTACGATCCGGAGCGCCGGGTCTGGACCCCGTGGCAGATCCTCGTGCTCCCGGAAGGTCCGTCCGCGTTCAACTCCGGTGCGGGTAGTGTGCAACGCGTGGACCTGCCCGACGGTGATATTCTCCTGCCGGTCTACGGGAAGCTGAAGGGCGAGCCGGATTACCGGGCGCGCGTCCTGCGTTGCCGCTTTGACGGCACGACGCTGCGTTACGTCGCCGCCGGCGACGAGCTCGCGGTCAAAGGCGGTCGCGGACTGGTCGAGCCGTCACTCGCGCGTTTCGGCGGGCGCTACTTCCTCACGTTGCGCAATGACACGACCGCCTATCTTGCCACGAGTGCCGACGGATTGCATTTCGACGCGCCGCGGGTGTGGCGGTGGGACGACGGCACGGAGCTCGGCAGCTACAATACGCAGGCGCACTGGGTCACGCACCGCGACGGATTGTTTCTCGTCTACACGCGGCGCGGGGCGAGTAACGACCATGTCATCCGCCACCGGGCCCCGCTGTTCATCGGGCAGGTCGACCTCGACAAGCTCGCGGTGCGCCGTGCCACTGAGCGCATCCTCGTGCCGGACCGCGGGGCGCGCCTGGGTAATTTTGGCGTGACTGAGGTCAGCCCCGACGAAACGTGGGTGACGGTGGCCGAGTGGATGCAAACGTTCAGCCCGCAGCTGATCATCCCGGTCGACAACGCGCGGGGCGCCGACAACAGCGTCTACGCCGCCCGCATCCAGTGGGCGAAGCCGAACGATTTCTTGCAGTGGTGAGCGGGGCGGCGGGGCGGCCTCAGGCGCGCTAAAGCCGTTCCAGGATTTCTGTAGCCGCGTTTGAGCCAGAGGTGAAAACGTGGTCGCGTCTGAGGACCACGTTTTCGCTGGGGATCGGGCGCACGTGAGGTGCGCGTCGGTGTGCTCGCCTACGGCTCGAGCCAGACGTCTTTGTAGTTGTGGAAGCCGAGGGCGGAGTTTTTCCAGCCGCGCACCGCCGCAGCGACCAGCGTCGTGCGGGAGCCCCAGTAAATCGGCGCCACCGGCATCTGCTCCATGAGGTAACGTTCGGCCTTTTGTAGTCCGGCGAGGCGCGTGCCGGCGGAGGTTTCGCGGGCGGCCGCGGCGACGAGGCCGTCGTAGGCGGGGTCGGCGAAGCCGGTGCCGTTCACGCCGTTGCCGGTCGTGAAAATCGTCAGATACGTCATCGGGTCCGGGTACTCCGCGATCCAGCGGCCGCGCGCGATCGTGTAGTCGAGGGTGTCGAAGGCATCGAGCAGCACCTTGAATTCCTTCTGCATGATCTGGACCTCGATGCCGAGGTCGCGCCGCCACATTTGCTGCACCGCTTCCGCGATGCGTTGGTTGATCTCCGACGAAATGGTCACGAGCTCGAGCGGTGGCAGGCCCTGGCCGCCGGGGAAGCCGGCGTCGGTCAACAGCTGCCGGGCCGCGGCCAGGTCATAGGTGACCATGGTCGGCGGCGTATAGCCGGCGAGGCCCGGCGGCGTGAGCGAGGCGGCCGCCGTTTGGCCGCCGCGCAGGATATTCTTCACGATCAACTCGCGGTCGAGGGCGAGGGCGAGGGCGCGCCGGAGCCGCGGATCGGACAGCAAGCGATGCTTCGTGTTGAAGCGCAAAAAATAGCTTTCAAAGTACGGTTCCAGCCGCAGCAGCGCCGGGGCGTCCTTGCGGTAGGCCTCAATCTTGGACAGCGGCACGTCCCACGTCGTGTGCAACTGTCCGGCGCGAAACGCCAACTCCTGCTGCTGCGTCGATTCGCTCGGGTAGAAGATGACCTCGTTGAGCCGCACCTTGGGTGCGTCCCAGTAATACGGATTCTTTTCCGTTGCGACGTGCAGGTGATCCTTCCACTCGCGGAGGCGGAAGGGCCCGTTGCTGACGAGCGGGCCGTTGCGCGTCCATTTCGCGGTGCGGTCGTCGAAGCGCGCGCCGCCGCGTTCGACCGACGCCGCGTGCACCGGGAAACAGACGTTCGCGCGCAGCACGGTGAGAAAGTACGCCGTCGGTCGCTCCAGGGTGATTTCGAGCGTGAGAGCGTCGACCACGCGGAAGCCGACCTGGCCGAAGTCCGTGATCCTCCCATGGGCGAACGGCTCCGCGTTCTTCACCGGATAGAGGGCGTCCTTGTACTCCGAGCCGAAGGCCGGCGTCAGCGCACGGCGAAAGCTATAGTAGAAGTCGCGCGCGGTGAGGGGATCGCCGTTGGACCACTTGCCGTCGGGGCGAAAGTGAAACGTGAAGACGAGGCCGTCGGGCGAAACGTCCCAGCGTTCCGCCGCGCCGGGCCGCGGTTGGAACGTCGCTTCGTCCAGCGTCACGAGGCCCTCAAAGAGCGCGGACAGCACGTTGTGGTCGACGCTGCCGCCGGCGAGCTGCGGGTCGAGCGACTGGATCTCCGCCCCGTTGCCGACGTGCAGGACGCCGGAGTGATTGCCGCGGGCGACGGCGGTCTCGCGCTTGGTGCAACCGCCGAGGGCCAGAAGGGCGAGGGCGGCCAGCGTCGCCAGCGTGGCGAGGCGGTGCGGGCGTGAAGTCACGGGTGGAGGTTGTGGGGGAGAGGCGAAAGCCGACGGCCGGCGGAGGACTCACGCGGAGCCGCGAAGACCGCGAACCCGGAGGGCTTGGTTTCGGGGGTTGGGCGATTTCGCGTGAACCCTTGTTTTTCGCTCAGAACTCCGCCGTGCCCGGCGTGCGGGCGAACGGGATCACGTCACGGATGTTGCCGACGCCGGTCACGAACATGAGCATGCGCTCAAAGCCGAGTCCGAAGCCGGCGTGCGGCACGGTGCCGTAGCGGCGCAGGTCGACGTACCACCAGTAATCCTTCTCGTTGAGTTTGTGGTGCGCCATGTTCTCCCGCAGCACCTCGAGGCGTTCCTCGCGCTGGCTGCCGCCGATGATTTCGCCGATGCCGGGCACCAGCAGGTCCATCGCGCAGACGGTTTTGCCGTCGTCGTTCACCCGCATGTAAAACGGCTTCAGGGTGCGCGGGTAATTGTAGACTGTGACCGGACACTTGAAGTGCTCCTCGGCCAGAAAGCGCTCGTGCTCGCTCTGGAGGTTATCGCCCCATTGCACGGGATGCTCCCAAGTCTTGCCGGACTTGTTGATGATCTCGATGGCCTCGGTGTAGCTGCAGCGTTGAAACGGCCGCTGGAGGACGAAGTCGAGGCGCGTGAGGAGTTCCTTGTCGACGAACTTGCTGCAAAATTCGAGGTCGGCGGCGCAGTGCTCCTGCGCGTCGCGGATCAGATATTTTACGAATTCCTCCGCGAGGTCCATGTCGCCCTCCAGATTGCAGAACGCCATCTCGGGTTCGATCATCCAGAACTCGGCGGCGTGGCGCGAGGTGTTGGAGTTCTCCGCGCGGAAGGTTGGCCCGAACGTGTACACGTTCGACAGTGCGCAGGCGAAGGTCTCGGCCTCGAGTTGTCCGCTGACGGTGAGGTAGGCCTTCTTGGCGAAGAAATCCTTTTTAAAATCGACGTCGCCCGCTTCGGTCGTCGGCGGGTGCGACGGATCGAGCGTGGTGACGCGGAAAAGTTCGCCGGCGCCCTCGCAGTCGCTGGCCGTGATGATCGGCGTGTGGACGTAGGCGAAGCCCTTGTGCTGGAAAAACTGATGGATCGCGTAGGCGAGCCGGCTGCGGACGCGAAAGACGGCGCCGAAGAGATTCGAGCGCGGGCGCAGGTGGGCGATCTCGCGGAGAAACTCCAGCGTGTGGCCCTTTTTTTGGAGCGGGTAGGTGGCGTCGGCTTCTCCGACGACGGTGAGCGAGTCGGCGACGACCTCCCATTGCTGGCCCTGGCCCTGCGACGGCACGAGTTTGCCCAGCACCGAGATCGACGCGCCGGTGTGCGCCTTGGCGATCTCGGTCGGGTAGTTGGGCAGGGTCGCGTTGGCGATGACTTGGATCCCCTTGAGGCAGGAGCCGTCGTTGAGTTCGATGAACGAGAAGGCCTTCGCGTCGCGCCGGGTGCGGACCCAGCCTTGGAGCAAAATCGAGTCCTGCGGTCCGGCGGCGTTGAGGGCGTCTTTGACGAGGGTGCGTGACATGATTTTTGCCCCGGAACGAAGCGCGGCGGCCCGCGTGACGCAAACCCAGAAGCCACGCCGGGCGTCGGTCGTAGGCCAGCCAGCTTGCGGGCGCCTGGTATTTCTAAACGGAATCGGAGCGCTCGCGGGCGAGCTGGCCTTTGGAAGGGCGAAACGTGATGAAGATTGAATTTCTGCCGGCTCCGGTTCGTCTCAATGGCATGAACCCTACCCTCTCTACGTCGTTATCGGTGGAATCGGGACTTTCGCGCCGCGGTTGGATCGCGGTGGGCCGTTGGCTGGGCTTGAGCGCGGCCTTGGCCGCGGTTTCCGGATGTGTCGTGGTGGAAAAGCCGCGCCGCGCCGCCGCGCCGCCGCCGCCTCCGACAGTCGTGGTGGCTGCGCCGGCCCGCGCGCCGCAGGCGTTGATTGTGATCCGCGAGGCTCCGCCGCCGCCGCGCCGCGAAGTGATCGTGGAACGCGAACGTCCTTCGGCCGCGCACGTGTGGATCGCCGGCCACTGGCGGCATGACGGACGCGTTTACGTCTGGGTTGCCGGCCACTGGGATCGCCCGCCGCGGGCCCGCGTCGGGTGGGTCGAGCCGCGCTGGGAAAAGCGCGACGGGATCTACGTCTTTATCGAGGGCGTTTGGCGCTGACGCTTTTCGTCGCCTTGACGCAACGTCGCTTCGCCGCCGCCGTGCGGCGGGCGGCCGCTTGCGCGGCCTCGGCCCGACCCGCCGCCGAGAGCGGCTGCGAGGGTAGGGGCGGGAGGTTGCAGTAGATGCACATGGGCGACGGGTGCAGGTTGCGCGTGCGGTCGGTTGAGGCAAGACGGGAGCCGGTGGGCCCGATGGCCCCATCGGGTCGTTTCGTTGCGATCCTCTTTATGCTCCGGCCCGATGCGGACACCGGGCCCCGCCGCTCCGTCGCCCAATCCCGACACTTGTCCTTTCGCGATTTTTCGATGCGAATGCCCCTCGCGCCTCTCGCCGATGCTTGCCGTTCACGATCTCCGAAAATCCTTCCTGACCCCCGAGGGCGGTCGCGTGGAGATCGTGCACGTGACGGAGTTCGCCCTGGCGCCCGGCGAGCAACTCGCGTTGCGCGGCGAAAGCGGCTCGGGCAAGACGACCTTTCTCAATCTCATCGCGGGCATTTTGGCGGCGGATAGCGGGCGGGTGGCGATCGACGGCGCCGAGATGACGGCGCTGGGCGAGTCGCAGCGCGACCGGCTGCGCGCGGAGAAGCTCGGGTATATTTTTCAGACCTTCAATCTGCTCCAAGGCTACACGGTGCTGGAGAACGTGCTCCTGGGCATGTCGTTCGGCCCGCGCGGCGCCGACCGGGCTCACGCCCGCGAGATGCTCGAACGGGTCGGGCTCGGGCACCGGTTGGATCATTTCCCGCGTCAGCTCTCCACGGGGCAGCAGCAACGGGTCGCGGTGGCGCGGGCGCTGGCGAACCGGCCCAAGCTCGTTCTCGCCGATGAACCTACCGGCAACCTCGACCACCGGCATGGGCACGAGGCGCTCGCGCTCATCCGCGAGGTGTGCCGCGAGCAGAACGCGGCACTATTGCTGGTGAGCCACGACGAGGAAGTGCTCGCGGAGTTTGAGCTGCGGAAGGACTTCGCGGCCATCAACCGCGTCACCAAGGCATGACGCTGCCGCTGATCATCTACCGGTCGCTGCGCCAGCACGCGCTCTCGACGCTGATCACGGCGGGCAGCATCGCGCTCGCGTGCGGCCTGCTGATGTGCGTGTGGATGGTGAAGACCCAGTCGCAGACGGCGTTCACGCAGACCACGACCGGCTTCGACGCCGTGCTGGGCGCCCGCGGCTCCAAGCTGCAGCTGGTGCTCAACGCCATCTTCCACCTCGAGGCCTCGCCGGGGAATCTGTCCGCCGCCGACTTCGAATCCGTTAAGCGGATGCCGATGATCAAGACGGCGATCCCGATCGCGGTCGGCGACAACCTGCGCGGTTACCGGCTGGTCGGCACGGTGCCAGAGTTGTTCACCGGGGTGGAGTATGCGCCCGGAAAAAAATTTGCGCTGCGGAGCGGCGGGAAAATCTTCTCACCCGAAGCGAAGGAAGCGGTCGCGGGGAGCTTCGCTGCCGAGCGGCTCGGGCTGAAGGTGGGCGACAAGTTCCGGCCCTTCCACGGCCTGGCCTTCGATCCGAGCAACGAGCACGCGGATGATTTTGTCATCACCGGCATCCTTGAGCCGAGCAACACGCCGGTCGACCGGGTGATCTGGATCCCGTTGCGCGGCCTGCAGACGATGAGCGGTCACGACGCGAAACTCGCGACCGATGTCAGCGCCGTGCTCCTGCAACTGCGCGCGCCCACGGCGGGCTTCATGCTCGACACGATGATCAACAAGCAGGGGAACAAGATGACCTTTGCCTACCCGCTCGGTGCGATCATCGCGGAACTCTTCGGTAAGATTTCCTGGTTCGATCAAGTGCTCACGCTCGTGGCCTATCTCGTGGCGCTCGTGGCCGCGGCGTCGGTGCTGACCAGCATCTACAATTCGATGAGCGCGCGCCGCCGCGATCTGGCGATCCTCCGCGCGCTCGGCGCGCGCCGCCGGACGATTTTCGGTGCGGTGCTCGCAGAGGCCGCGTGCATCGGCGTGCTCGGGGCCGCGGCGGGCTTCGTGGTCTACTTCGGGCTTTTTGCGGGCGTGGCGAGCCTGGTGCGGGCCCAGACCGGAGTCGTGCTCAACCTCACCGCGGTGCATCCCGTGCTCTGGCTTTGCCCGCTCGCGATGACACTCCTTTGCGCGCTCGGCGGTATCGTGCCCGCCTTGAAGGCATACCGTACCCCCGTTGCCGAAACGCTCGCGCCCGTGTCGTGAGCCGGCCGCGGGCCCCGGGGCGAGTTTCAGGTTCGAGGTTGCCGGCTGAAGGTGCGGCCCAGGCCGTCCGGTAACGTTCACCTTTCAACCCGTGATGGACGTGGCCTCGCGCTGGGTGGTGCGGGCGAAGGGGAAACGGCGCCCCGCGAAGGTGATGCGACTGAAATCCTTTTTGACGGCCGCCGCGCGCTGGATAGCGTCTGCGGCACCATGAAGCTTTCGTGCTGTTTCCCCTGGACCCTTGTCGCCGCCGTGGCGTTGACCGTGATCGCCCCGCTGTCCGCCCAGGAAGCCGCCGCTCCGGCCAAACCCGCGGCCGCGCCGCAGGTGGAGAACGGTTATCTCAAGCTCGGCTTCGAACAGTTGGCGTCGTACCCGTTTAATCCGCCGCCGTTTGACCCCGCCGCCGATCCGAAGGCGACGCCTCCGACCGGCGAAGAGCAGATTCCCGGGACGGTGAAGGCTTGGAACGGCAAGAAGGCGATCATCACGGGCTACATGGTGCCGGTGAAAATGGACAAGGGGCTGGTCACCGAATTTCTTCTGATGCGCAACACGATGGCCTGTTGCTTCGGCAGTGTCCCCAACATGAACGAGTGGGTCATCGTGAAGATGAAGAAGGGGGTGCAGCCGCTGATGGACGTGCCCGTGGCGTTCTACGGCGAGCTCAAGGTCGGCGCGATGTTCGAGAACGGTTACATGACCGGTCTTTACGAACTCGCCGGCGAAAAGATGGGTGAAGTGCAGGGCTGATTCGCGCGGGGCGCGCGGAGTTGAGCGCTGAGCGTTGAAAGACCTGGAGCCGCGGCGGGACCCGATGACCCCATTGGGTCGTTTCGTTTCGGCCGTCGTAGCGCACGCGGCCCGCGGGTGACATCGGCCCCGCCCACTACCGTGCGATGTCGTGCTGGGTGAGGACTCGGTAGCCCCGTTGGTTGATGGCTTGGGCGGCCACGTCGACGTCCTCGGTGCTGATCACCAGCGCGGAGCGGCCCTCGGGGCGCTTGATGAAACTGTAGACGTAGAAAACGTTGATCTCGGCCTCCAGCAAGGCCGCGAGCACCCCCTTTAACTCGGATTCGTCGGTGAGCTCCACCGCGAGCACCTCGCCTTCGCTGTAGGGAAAATCATTGTTCACCAGCAGTTCCTGCGCGCGGTCCGGATCGTCGACGATCACGCGGACGATCGCGCTGTCGGTCGTATCGAGGACGGTGAGGGCCATGATGTGAACGTCGTGCGCCTTGAGCAGCGCGGTCAGGTCGTGGAGTCGGCCCACGCGGTTTTCGGCGAACACCGAGAACTGTCGCACGGGATCTTTGGACGACGTCGAAATTTTCGCGGCCATGGCGAAAATTTGGCGACGGGCCGGCCGCCGGTCAACGGTGTGGTCCGCCCGCCCAAGGGTTTCGTGCGAAGCGCGTTGAGGTTATCGGCGGACGCCTGCACATTCGCGCCGATGTCCGTTTCCTCTTCCCCCTCGCACCGGGCCAACCAGGAGCGCGCGCGCTCGAGCGCGCGTCTGGTGCTGCGCGGCGTCGCGGTCAACGCGCTGCTTGCCGCGGTGAAGTTTGCGGCGGGGATTTTCGGCCACACCTACGCCCTGATTGCGGACGGCGCGGAGTCGTTGCTGGACATCTTCTCCTCGCTTTTGGTGTGGGCGGGTTTTCAGGTGGCGTCACGGCCGCCGGACAAGGATCACCCGTATGGTCACGGCAAGGCCGAGGCGGTGTCCGCATTGGCGGTGGCGACCTTCATCTTCGCGATGGCCGGCTGGGTGGGCTACCACGCCGTGCACGAGATCATGACGCCGCACGAAGGCCCGGCGTGGTGGACTTTGCTGGTGCTCGCCGGTGTCGTCATCATCAAGGTTTGGCTCTCGCGCCGGATGGCGGCGGCGGGGGAAGAGATCGGCAGCACGGCGCTGGGGGTCGAGGCGATGCACCACTGGTCTGATGCGATCACCTCGGCCGCGGCGTTTGTCGGCATCACGCTCGCGCTGCTGGGCGGCAAGGGGTGGGAAACCGCCGATGATTGGGCCGCCTTATTTGCGTGCGTGGTCATCGCGTTTAACGGGGTCGGCATGGTCGTGAAGGCGCTGGGGGATGTGATGGATGCGGCGGTTTCGGAGAAGTTTGCCGACGAAGTTCGTGCGCTCGCGCTCGTGGTGCCGGGTGTACTCGGGCTCGACAAAGTGCGGATGCGCAAAAGCGGCCTGAGTTACCTCGTCGATATTCAGATCCGCGTCGACGGCGACTTGAGCGTGCGCGCGGGTCATGACATCGCCCATGCGGTGAAGGATGCGCTCGTTGGCTCGGCCCCGCACCGCATCACCGACGTGATGGTGCACGTGGAGCCGATGAAGGAGCCGTTGTAGGGCGGGTCGGATGGGTCGCCGACTACGATTACACTTGCCTACGGCGGGCCGGATCAGAGTCGTCTTGGCCTCGCCTTTCGTTTCCGCCCTCTTCCCGCCATGCGCGTCTTCCGGCATCTCTATTTTCAGGTTCTTCTCGGCATCATCATCGGCGGGCTGATCGGTTATTTTTGGCCGGCGTTCGGCACGGACCTGAAGCCGCTGGGCGACGCGTTCGTGAATCTCGTGAAGATGCTGATCGGGCCGATCATTTTCACGACCGTGGTGGTCGGTCTCGCGGGCATGGGCGACCTGAAGAAAGTCGGCCGCGTCGGCTTCTGGGCGCTGCTGTATTTCGAGATCGTCACGACCTTTGCGCTGATCATCGGCCTGGTGGTGGCCAACGTCTTCACGCCCGGGGCGGGCTTCCACGCCACCGCCGCGTCGCTTGATGCGAAGGCCGTCGCAAGTTACGCTGGGGCGGCGGCGAAGGGGATGGGCATGGTGGACTACCTGATGCACATTATTCCGAAGACGTTCGTAAGTGCGTTTGCGGAAGGGGACATTCTGCAGGTTCTGCTGCTCGCGATCCTATTCGGGATGGCGCTCGGCCGGCTCGGTGACCACGGCCGGCCGGTGCTCAACCTGCTCCACGATGTGGCCCGCGTTTTCTTCGGCATCGTTTCCATCGTCACGCGGGTCGCGCCGCTCGCGGCGGCCGGGGCGATGGCGTTCACCATCGGTCGCTACGGCATCGGGACCCTCGCGCAGCTGGGCAAGCTCATGCTCTGCGTCTACCTCACCTGCGCGATCTTCATTTTCGCCGTGCTCGGCGGCATCGCACGCGGGTTCGGTTTCAGCCTCTGGAAAATCCTGAAACTGATCCGCGAGGAACTGCTGATCGTGATCGGCACTTCCTCGTCGGAGTCGGCGCTGCCCGGCCTAATGGCAAAAATGGAGCGCGCCGGTTGTGCGCGTCCCGTCGTGGGCATCGTCGTACCCTCGGGTTATTCGTTCAACTTGGACGGGACCTGCATCTATCTCACGATGGCGGCGATGTTCATCGCGCAGGCGACCGACACGCCGCTGTCGCTCAGCCAGCAGATCGGCCTGCTCGTCGTGCTGCTCATCACCTCGAAGGGTGCGGCCGGTGTCACCGGCAGCGGGTTCATTACGCTCGCCGCCACGCTGGCTTCGACCGGCCACGTGCCGGTGGCGGGCATGGCGCTGATTCTCGGGGTCGACCGCTTCATGTCCGAGGCGCGCGCGATCACGAACTTCATCGGCAACGCGGTCGCGACGCTGGTGGTGGCGCGCTGGACGAAGGACTTCGACCTTACGCAGGCCGGGGAGATATTGGCGGATCCCCAGCAGGCGAATGCCGGGGCTTCGACGGCGGCGCGTTAAGCCCGCCCCCAGGGCAGGCGCGGGTAAGCTCCCCGCGATCTTTGCCTTAATCTGCGCTGGCAGAATCGTCGCGATCCTCACAAGGTGTCGGGTCCTAACACCTGTATGAACATTAACCTCATTGGCTCCACCCGTGCGTTCGCATGCGGGGCGGCTTTGACCCTGACCGCGCTCACCCAAGCGCAAACTGCGCCCGCTCCCCGCGCGACCTCCGCCGCCGGCGACGAAACCGTTAAGCTGGAGGCGTTCACCGTCACCGGCTCGAACATCAAGCGGATCGAAATGGAGAAGGTTCTCCCCGTGACCGTTTTCGACGCCGCCGCGATCGAGGTGCGCGACGCCGCGCAGCCGTCCGACCTTCTGACCGCGCTGCCGCAGGTCACCGGACTGCCGGGTAACGAAACCGCCACGCTCGGCGCCACCGCCCGCGGCGACAACGCCAGCGTCTCTCTGCGCGGCATCGCTTCGAGCAACACCCTCGTTTTGCTCAACGGCCGCCGACTCGCCCCGCACCCGATCAGTCAGGGTGAGGCGGGCGTCCCGACGCTCTCGACCAACGTCAACCAGCTCCCGAACCGCGGTCTCGATCGTGTCGAGGTGCTGCGCGACGGCGCATCGTCCGTCTACGGCACCGACGCCGTCGCCGGCGTGATCAATTACGCCATGCAGCGCAATTTCCGCGGCACCGAACTCGCCCTGCGCTTCGGCGAGACGTCGTACAAGGATGGCCAAGAGTACCGCGCGACGCTCACGCACGGGCTGGATTTTGCCAAGGGCAAGGGTCGCGCCATGATCACGGCGGACTTCTACCACCGGGCCGCGATTTACGCGCGCGACCGCGACTTCGCGGCCGAGGCCGACCACACCAACTTGGCCCCCGCGCCGTGGAACGCCGCTACGACCACGACCTTCAACGCCCGCTCCGCCACCACTGAGTACGGCAACTACCTGCTCGGCACCCCGACCGGCACCGACGCGTTCGGCGCCGTCAGCGGATTCACCGGCGCCCGTCCGACCGGGGTCCCGGCGACGCTCGCCGCCACCTCCGGCCTCTTTGTCCTGCAGCCCAACGGCACCGGCGGCGCCGTGTTCGGCACCGCGACCCCGAGCCGGGCCGGCGTTACCCATGATTATTACTGGAACAACAACGCTTATCGCGTCATCCAGCCGAAGACCGGCCGCACCAACGTTTTTGCCAGTACCGAACTCGACTTGAACGACCGGGTCACGCTCTTCGCCGACGCCAGCCTCTATCAGGCGCAATCGGTGACCTACCGCGAGCCGGACGGCATCACGCAGAGCACCGACGGCTTCATCATCGTACCGGTCACGAACCCGTTCAATCCGTTCGGCAACCGCTTCTGGTCGACGACCGGTGCGCCCAACCCCGATGGTACGCCGCGCCTCACCGGCACGCCCTCCGCCGTTTCGATCACCAACAAGCGTCTTACGGACGTCGCGACGCGGACCGACTTTGTCGATACGTCGGTTTACCGCGGCGTCGCCGGCCTGCGGGGCAAGCTGCCGAACTCCTGGACGTGGGAAGCCGCGCTCCTGTGGTCGGCCGCCCGCGTGAACGAAAACGAAGAAGGGCCCACCCGGAAGAGCCTGCTCATCGCCGCCATCAACCAGTCGGACCCGACCAAGGCCTTCAATCCGTTCACCCGCACTTTCGCGGTGCAGAACGGTCAGCTTGCCGTCACCGGCCTGTACGTGAATCCGGAGAGCGTCCAGTCGACCTTCCGCTCCAGCTTCATCCGCAGCGGCATCACCCGGCTCGGCAGCGGTGACTTCCGTGCGAGCGGCGACCTGTTCTCCCTCTGGGGTGGCAACAAGGTTGGCGCCGCCCTCGGTGGCGAATTCCGCTTCGAGGCCTACGATGACTTCCGTCCGCCCTACGCCGGGCTGAATCCCGCGGGTTCCGGCCTTGACCTCACCTCGAACGATTTTCTCGGCTTCTCCCCAAATTCCGACACGCACGGCAACCGCCACGTCGCTGCGCTCTATGCCGAGACCGTGGTGCCGCTGCTCGGCCGCGCCGCCCAGCTTCCGCTGGTGCAGTCGCTCGAGCTGACCGCCTCGGCCCGTTACGAGAGCTACACCGACTTCGGTGACACGACCAAGCCGAAGTACGGCATCAACTGGAAGCCCGTGTCGTGGATCATGGCCCGCGGTTCCTACAACGAAGGCTTCCACGCGCCAAATCTGGCCCAGCTCTTCACCGGTACGCTCATCCGCACCGTCACGGGCAGCACCGACACCTACCGCAGCGCCGTCACCGGCCTGATCACGGATGGTCCTTCGAACCGCCGCAGTGTCGCCTCGGGCAATCGCCAATTGAAACCTGAGACCTCCACCGGCAAGTCCGCTGGCGTCGTCATTCAGGTTCCGGGCATCAAGGGTCTCTCCGTTTCGGTCGACTATTACGAAATCCGCCAGAAGAGCCTGATCGCCTCGGGCGGTGGCATTGCGGACGACACCGCGGCGCTGCAGGCGGCCACGCTGGCCGGCCTGGCGGCGGGTCAGGCCGTCGGCACGATTGACCTCGGTAGCGGCACGGCGAACTACAAGGGCGACCCGTCCGTGGTGCGCCTCGCGCCGACGCAGGCCGACCGCGACTTCTTCACCGCCTACAACGCGACCCGGGCTCCGGGCAACCAGCGGGCCGTGGTCGGGTCGATCGATATCCTGCGCACGAGTTATTTCAACAAGTCGGAGCAGTTCACCAACGGCTTTGATTTCGACGTGAATTACCGTTTCCCGCAGTTCGCGATCGGCCAGTTCAATCTGAACACGAACTGGACCTACCTGAATGATTTCCACGCCTACACCGCAGCCGGTTCGGCGCGCACCGAATACCGCAACGGCAACAGTGCGAACGTCGGCGGCGCGACCCCGGTCTGGCGTGGCGGCACGACCGTCACCTGGCGGAAGAAGCAGTGGGGTGGCGGCCTGGGCTTGTATTACACCGGACGTTACACCGACGTGAATGCCACGACGACCCAGACCACGTGGGATTCGCTCGGCAACCCGACCTATATCCTGCCCGTGTTCAGCAACGGTTCGAACTCCTACCGCTACATCGTGCACGACACGAAGAGCTACAATGCCTTCGTGTCCTACCGGATCACGGCGCAGAACCGCTGGCTCAATAATATGAGCCTGCGTTTCGGCGTGAATAATCTCTTCAACGCCGAGCCGCCGCTTTCCGCCGACTCCCGCGGCTACGACCCTTCGCTCTACAACGTGATGGCCCGCGGCCGCACCTACGCGCTGCAGATCACGAAAAAGCTCTGAGCCGAGGTGCGCAGGTTTCCCACTTGCTGCTTTCGCTTCATCAGGCGGGCCGAAACCGGCCCGCCTTTTTTATGCCTGAATTTTCCGCGGCGCGTCCGAGCCCGCGGATCTTGTAGCCCGGGGCGTGCGCCGCGGGATTCCGCCGAAGCTGGACCGATGTCCTCATCGGGTCGCTTGGTCTGCGTACCTCCTTCGGACAAGGCTCGATGGGTGCATCGGGCCCCGCCCGCCCCGCGTTCACGGGCCTTCACGCGCAGGGCTACCAGCGCCCTACGCGTCACTCTTCCAGCTTCCGCGCCACCTTCCAGCCCGCGTAGACCCCCGCGAGGCTGCCCACGCCGCTGAGGACAAAGGACCAGATGAAGCCGAAGCCCAGCCACTCGCCCAATCCCCAGCCGGCGTAGCTTCCGATCAGGGTGCCGGTAAAAATGCAGAGTCGGTTCACGCGCGTCACCGTGAAGGTATTACGGGGCGACGCGACTCCCTAATCCGCCGGCCCAGCCGGCTTCTTCCGCGCCGATGACCGGGCTTTCCCGTTTACTCAGCCGGCGTGACGCCTAGCGTTCGCCCTGTATGAAAAAACGCAATCCGGCCGCGCCGCTCGCGTCGAACAAGCATCTGCTCCGTTGGGTCGAGAAGATGTCCGATCTCTGCCGCCCGGAGTCGATCCACTGGGTCGACGGGTCGCAGGCGGAGTACGACGCGTTGTGCGCGCAGATGGTCGAAAGCGGCACCTTTACCAAGCTGAATGAAAAGCTTTGGCCCGGCTGCTACTATGCGCGCAGCGACGCCAGCGACGTCGCCCGCGTCGAGGATCGCACTTTCATCTGCGCGCACTCCAAGCAGGCGGCCGGTCCCACGAACAACTGGGTCAATCCCTTTGAGATGCGGAAAAAGCTGCGCAGCCTTTTCCACGGCTGCATGGCCGGCCGCACGATGTACGTGTTGCCGTTCAGCATGGGCCCGATCGGCTCGCCGATGGCCCAGATCGGCGTGCAACTCACCGATTCTCCCTACGTCGTGGTGAACATGCGGATCATGGCGCGCATCGGGCTGCCGGTGTTCGCGGAGATCGACAAGGCCGAGAAACGCGTGGTGCCCTGCATGCACTCGGTCGGCGCGCCGCTGGCCAAGGGCCAGCCGGACGTGCCGTGGCCGTGTAACCAGGACAAATACATTGTCCACTTCCCCGAGTCCCGGGAAATCTGGAGTTACGGCTCCGGCTACGGCGGCAACGCGCTCCTCGGGAAGAAATGTTTCGCCCTCCGCATCGCATCGAACATGGCGCGCGACGAGGGCTGGATGGCCGAGCACATGCTCATCCTCGGCGTCGAGGATCCGAAGGGTGAGAAGACCTATGTTGCGGCGGCGTTCCCCAGTGCCTGCGGCAAGACGAACTTCGCGATGATGATTCCGCCCGTGCCCTTCCGGAAGCAGGGTTGGAAAATCTGGACCGTCGGCGATGACATCGCGTGGATCAAGCCCGACGTCCATGGCCGGCTGCACGCGATCAACCCCGAGGCCGGTTTCTTCGGCGTCGCGCCGGGTACCTCCCCCACGACGAACCCGAACGCCATGGCTTCCCTGGCGAAGAACACCATCTTCACCAACGTCGCGCTTACCCCCGAGGGCGGAGTGTGGTGGGAGGGCATGACCGACGCCCCCCCGGCCGCGTTGACCGACTGGCAGGGTAAGCCGTGGACGCCCGAGATCGCCAAGGCGACGGGGGCGAAGGCGGCGCACGCCAACGCGCGCTTCACCGCGCCGGCGTCGCAGTGTCCCACCATCGATCCCGCCTGGGAGAAGCCGGAGGGCGTGCCGATCAGCGCGATCATCTTCGGCGGGCGCCGTGCGACCACGATGCCGTTGGTCTACCAGGCGTTCAACTGGAGCACGGGCGTCTACATGGGTGCGACGATGGGCTCCGAGATGACCGCCGCCGCCGCTGGCACGATCGGCAAGGTCCGCCGCGACCCGATGGCCATGCTGCCGTTCTGCGGGTATCACATGGGCGACTACTTCCGCCACTGGATCGGCATGCAGAAGCACCTCAGCGAGACGCCGCGCGTTTTCCACGTGAACTGGTTCCGCAAGGATGCGAACGGCAAATTCCTTTGGCCGGGATTCGGTGAAAATATGCGCGTGCTGAAGTGGATCGTCGACCGGGCCCGCGGCCGCGCCCTCGCCCGGGAAACGCCGATCGGCTGGATGCCGCACTACCAGGATATCGACTGGACCGGCCTCGCGTTTTCACCGGAGAAGTTTGAGGAGCTGCAACATTTTGACCGCGCGGTGTGGCGCGCCGAGGTCATCGGTCACGAAGAACTCTTCCTTGATCTCCACGACCGCCTGCCGAAGGAAATGGTCTACGAGCGCGAGCTCCTGATCTGCCGGATGTAGACGACTTCGTCTTCGAGGGGCTTGATTGAGCCGGGACCAAGACAAAGGCCCGTGGGACAGGAAATACGGGAAGGAGCGGAATGAAATCGCACCGCGCTTCCCGGCCTTCCTGTTTACACTCGGATGCGCGTGGCGGGCGGGCGATTTCGGGTGGAGCAGGGTGTGAGCCGGCCAATCCTTGGGAAGGGCTTGCGGTTACCGCGGTCGGGGCGACATTACGTGATCTCTTTTCGACCGATGCGCTTCGCCTTTTTCCCCATTTTCTTCGCGCTGTTCGCCGCCGCTCTGCCCGGTCGGGCGCAGGAGGCGGCGCCCGACGCGAAGGCGGAGTTGCGCGCGGCGATGAACCCCCGCGCGGCGACGGCCGAGGAGTTGGCCCAGCTCAACGCGCTGTTGCACAAGGTGGCGGACGATTACCAACGCTGGGCCTATACCGAGCGCCGGGTGATGCGCGACGAGAAGGGCAAGCTGAAGTCGGATCTCCTGCTGCGCTTCGATCCGTCCAAGCCGTATCCGGAGCAATGGACGCCACTCTCGGTGAACGGGAAGGCGCCGTCGGAGCGAGATCTGAGGAAATACCGCGAGATGGGCGAGCGGCAGGCTCCGCCGGATTTCGCGCGGCCCGTCTCGTCCGACCCGAAAAACCGGCGCCGGCCGACCCTCGGCGAGGCGCTCGATTTACCGCGCAGCTCGGTGGCGGCGGAATCGGCCACCCATCTGCTTTTCGACCTCGCGCTGTTGAAGTTTGGCAACGAGCGGTTCCCGCCGGAGAAATTCCAGGTCTTGGCCCGAGTGAGGAAGGATGGCTGGGTGCTGGAGAACATCGCGGTGAAACTGCGGGAGTCTTTTCGCTCGAAATTGATCGTGAAGGTGAAGTCCGGCGAAGGCGCACTCGACTTTGCGCAGGTCGACCCGAAGCACCCGCCGGCGCTGGTGGCGTTGAACGGCGATGCGTCCGCTTCGGTTTTTTTTGTGAGTATCGGCGGCGCCATGGCGTTGCACCGGACCGAGCTGAAGCACGTGAAACCCTACGACGAGCGGTTCGATGTCCAGATCGGGACGCTTAAGGCCATCGATTTCTGAGGGGCCGTGGCGGTGGGAGTGGCGTTATGCCGCATCGGTCCGGGGCTAGAACCGATCCACGATTTCGGTCGCCGCGTTTGAGCCGGAGGCGAAAACGTGGTTACGCATGCGGACCACGTCGTCGTTACGCGCCAACGCGGCTGCGATATTTCTCAAGGCGCGGTCCCCCTCTCACCGGCAGGCCGGCGCGGCACTTGCCTTGGCCCGGCGGTAAGGATTGAACGTCCGCGACGCATGGCGGGCACGCACGACAATCCGGGGTCGGGGGGAGGCGGGCCGCGGCCGGAAGATTGGTGCAACTTTCCGTCCGCGCGCGGGGTTCTACCGGGGAAAGATGAAACTCCCGTGCCTACTGCTGCAGCCGGTTTAACGCCGGCGACCGACTTCACCGCCTTCATGCGCAACTATCAGGACATGGTTTTTTCGACCGCCGCGCGGCTTACGGGCAACGACACGCAGGCCGAGGATATTGCGCAGGAGGTCTTCCTGAAGGCTTACCAGAATTACAGCCACTTGGCGGCGAGCCCGACCGCCGGCGGCTGGCTCAAGACGGTCGCGACCAACCTGTCGCTCAACCACCTGTCCCGCTACCGCAAGCGCTGGCGTTTCTTCTCCGAATTCAAACGGGAGAACGACCCCGCCGACGCCCCCGAGTTGGAGTTCGCCGCGCCCGATACCTTTTTCACCGCGGTCGATGCCGAGGACCGCCGGGCAATCATCGATCAAGCCCTCGCCCAGTTACCCGAACACCACCGCGTGCCGCTGGTGCTCTTTCATTTCGAGGACATGCCCTACGATGAGATCGCGAAGCGGCTCAACGTCTCCCTCGCCAAGGTGAAGACGGACATCCTCCGGGCCCGCACGGCCTTCGCCAAGATCCTGACCCGGAGCGCCGCCGCCCGCGAAAGGATAACGTTTTAAACGCCCATGACTCCCTCGCCTGAAAACGAACAACGCCTGGCGCGCACGATTGACCGGACCCTGCGGGAACTCCCGGCGCGCCGCGCGCCGCGCTCGCTCGAATCGCGGGTGCTGGCCGAGTTGGCCCGGCTCGAGGCCCTGCCTTGGTGGCGCAAGAGTTTCGTTCATTGGCCGCTGCCGGCGCGTCTCATGTTCCTCCTGCTTTCCGTCGGTCTCGCCGCCATGGTGGTGATTGCCGGCATCTGGGGCGGCGCCGGGCTCGAGGCCCTGCCGCTTCGTTCGATGTTTGCGCAGGAATTCACCTGGTTCGACAACGCCGCCTCCGTCTACCACGCGATCCGCAGCTTCGGTGAAATCATGCTGCGCAACATTCCGCCGCTCTGGCTCTACGGCGGCCTCGCCTTCATCGCCGCCATGTATGCGGCCTTCTTCGGTCTCGGTGCCGCCGCCTTCAAGGCGCTGCACGCCCCCAACAATTCCTGAGTATCCGCGCGGTCGCGCGCACCTTCGCCATGAAATCACCTTGTCGTCCTCTCTTCGTTCGGGCCGTCCTGACGCTGTTTTTCGTCCCGGCACTCGTAGTCTTCGCCCAAGAGGTGGCGCCGCCGCCGGCCGTCGTTATGCCGTCGGATTCGGTTTCCGCCGGGGAGAAATCCCCCGCCCCCGCGCGCCGAAGCGAGGGTCGGACGCACCAGGCCCAGAGCGGGGCTTTTCCTTTCGGGGATCACACCGTCGCGGCTGGATCCGAAGTTCACGAGGTCGTCTCGATTTTCGGGTCCGCCAGGGTGGACGGCAATGTCCGCGCGGATGCCGTCGCGGTCGGGGGTGACACCCGAGTCGGCCCGGAAGGCAAGGTGGGCAGCGCCGCGGTGGCGGTGCTCGGTCGGCTGGAGGTCGACGGCGCCGTCGCGGCCGATGCGGTGAGCGTGCTTGGCGGTGTGACCGTCAACGGCAGCGTCGGCGGCGAAGTGGTCTCCGTGTTGGGGGATGTGGTGCTCGGACCCAAGGCGGTGGTGAACGGCGACCTGGTTGTCGTCGGTGGGCGGCTCACGAAGCAGCCTGGCGCGGTCGTGCGCGGCAACGAAGTCAACGTGGGGGTGTTTGGCGCGCTGGGGAGCAGCGAGTGGCTCATCGCCTGGTTGAAGGAATGCGCCCTGAAGGGTCGCCTGCTCGCTTTCGCGCCGGATCTGGGTTGGTCGTGGCTCGTGGCCGGTGCGTTTCTCGGTTTCTACCTTCTGCTCGCGCTGCTGTTTCCGCGCGCGCTGGATAAGTGTACGATAACGTTGGATACGCGCCCCGGTGGATCAATTTTGGCGTCGGTGTTCGCGGTGCTGCTCTCGCCCGTTGCGTTTGTCCTGCTCGCCTTGACCGTCGTCGGGGTGGTGCTGCTCCCGTTCTTGGCGGCCGCGCTTTGCGTTGGGGCCGTGTTCGGGAAGGCGGTGATGATCGCGTGGGTGGGGCGCCGCTTGACGCGACCGTGGGGCGGAGCGGTTCCGTCGCATCCGTTCTTCGCGGTGCTCTTCGGCGGGCTCTTGGTCATGCTGCTCTACACGGTGTGGGGCTCGTTCCTGCTCTACAAATTGCTCAGTTGGATCGGATTTGGGGTGGTCGTGTACACGGTCGCGCTGGCGATGAAGCGCGCGCCGCGGCTGAAGCCGTCTGCTGCGGTACCGCCACCGAATCCGGTCGCACCTCCTCCCATCGCGGCGCCTGCGACTCCGTTGGTGGCGGCGCTGGGCTTGACTCCCGTGGACGCGGGAAGGGTCGCACGGCCGCCTCTGGTCGAAGCGGCCTCGGCCGTGCCGGCGCCGCCAGTTTCTTCGGCGGCTCCTATTCCGCCTCCGCTGCCGGTGACTCCGAACCGGGCGCCGGAACTCTCCGCCGCCGTGTTGCCGCGGGCGGGTTTCTTCCTGCGGCTCGCGGCGCTGGCGATCGACGGCGTGTTGATCGGTATGATCGTGGGTTTCACCTCGGGCCTCCTGCCCCGTTTCCTCCAGTTTAACCACGGGCCCGGCGGGGTAGTGCTGGCGCTCGCGATTTACGGGGCGGTGATGTGGAAGCACAAGGGCACCACCATCGGCGGCATCGTTTGCGGCCTGCGGGTCGTGCGGCTGGATCAGCGGGAGATCGACTGGCCCACCGCGATCGTGCGTGCGCTCGGGTGCTTCCTCTCGATGTTCCCCGCGGGCTTCGGCTTCATCTGGGTCGCCTTCGACGATGAGAAACAGTCGTGGCACGACAAGATCGCCGGTACCACGGTGGTCGTGGTGCCGAAGGGGCAGTCGTTGCTATGACCGACCGGGAGTTCAGGGCTTAGGCTGGACGGAAGGGAGCGGCTGAAATCGGGGCCAAGCATCTGGCTGCGCGTTCGATTTCGGAGCTGACAGACGAATTCCGTTCCCGCTTGGATTCGGGCCATGGCCACTCCCCTCGTTGGTATAATTATGGGCAGCACTTCGGACTGGGATACGATGCAGCACTGCGCGCAGACGTTGGATGCACTCGGTATTCCCTACGATAAACGCGCGATCAGCGCGCACCGCACGCCGGATCTGGTGATCGACTACTGCCGCGGGGCGGCGGGGCGCGGCATGCAGGTAATCATCGCGGCGGCCGGTGGGGCGGCCCACCTCGCGGGGGTTGCGGCGGCGATGACGCCGTTGCCCGTGCTCGGCGTGCCGATGGAATCGGCGTCCCTCAAGGGCCTCGATTCGCTGCTTTCAATGGTGCAGATGCCCGGCGGGATACCGGTGGCGACTTTTGCGATCGGCAAGCCCGGGGCCATCAACGCGGCCTTGTTTGCCGTCGCGATTCTTGCCCTCAACGATCCCAAGACGAAGCAGGCGCTGGACGATTTCCGCGCCGCGCAGACCAAGAAGGTCGCGGAGGCGAAATTGCCGGGACAGTGAAGCGGGTGGGTTGAGCGGGCAGGGGCAAGTAAGGGAAAGTACAATCTACAATCCGACAATCAGGGCGACGGTGCGGGGGCCCCCGCACCGATTTTTCGCAGGGCGGCGAAGTCGCTCGGGGTATCTAGATCGAGTTCGAGTTCGGGCAGGTCGACGCAGGCCACGCGTTCCGGTTGCTCATTCAGCAGAGCGCGGGCGCCGGCTTCGCCGGTCAGTGCGACGAGTGCGGGAAAGTGTTCGCGCAGGAAAAGCGCGGGCGCGGCGCAGCGGCCGGCGTAGCGGGCGGCGACAATGGTGCGGCCGGTCGTTCGCTGCGCGATCAGCAGTCGGTCGATGGTATCGGCGCAGAAAGCCGGTTGGTCGCACAGCGCGAGCAGCGCGGCGTCCACGTGGTGCGAGAATTGTTGGAGCGTGTGAATGCCGGCCCGGATCGAGGCGGCCATGCCCTCGGACCAGGCCTCATTTTCGGTCACCAGGACCGGATAGGGTGCGAGCACCGGTCGGATCGCGCTGGCATTGGCGCCGAGGACCACCACGACGGGCCAAGCAGGGGAAGCGAGGGCGGCTTCGACCGCGCGTGCGAGCAGGCATTTACCGGCGACTTCCAGCAGCTGTTTCGGGGCCCCCATGCGCGTCGAGGCGCCGGCGGCCAGAATCACCAGGCCGCAGCGCAGCGTGGGCCGGGCGGGTGCGGCGTCACTCATGGATCGGGCCCTCCCTTTCGCGTAAGGGCCTTCCGTCCCGCCCACCCAGCACCGCTTGCATCTCGGCGAGCATCGCGAGCGCGACCTGCTCCGGTGCATCGGCTCCGAGGTCTAGTCCGATCGGGGCGTGCAAGCGGTCCCGCATTTCAGGTGTGATGGTCAAGCCACCGGCGGCGAGATCCCCCAGAATCTTTTCCGCCCGCTTGCGCGGACCCAGCAGGCCGAGGTAGGCGAGCGGTTGGGGGAGCAATGCGCGCAGCAACGGCACGTCGTGCACGTAATGATGCGTCATCACGGCGACCAGGGTGCGGCGGTCGACGTTGATCGCCGCGGCCAATTCATCGGCGGGGGCGGTGATGATATGGTCGGCGTGGGGAAAGCGTTGGGCGGTGGCCAGCGCGGCCCGCGGATCGCCGACGGTGACGTGCCACCCGAGTTCCTTGGCGAGCCGCGCGAGTGGCTGGGCGTCGTCTCCGGCCCCCAAAATGGTGAGGGCGGGCGGTGGCTCGATCCGGTCGGCGAACAGCCGCTCGGGGTCGGTGCAATCCCCCGGTGCCGCCAGCCGCGTGCCCCATTTTTCCACGGGATCGATGCCGTGGACGACCGTGAGATCGGTGGGGCGCCGGCGGCGCAGGTTTTCCGCGAGGGCCTGGGCCCACGCGACCCGAGGCGAAACTTTTTCCAGTAACACCCGCACCACGCCGTGGCAGCCGAGGCCCACCCCCCAGACCAGGTCGTTTTCCGAGGTCGTATCATAGACCACAGCCTCCGCGATGCCGGTCGCTTGGACTTTCCGTGAGCGCGCCAGCACGTCCTCTTCAAGACAACCGCCGCTGATGGATCCGATTCGGTAACCCGATGGACCGATCAATAGCCTAGCCCCGGGTCGGCGGTAGGACGATCCCTCGGTGGAAACGAGCGTCACCAGCACTCCCCCGGTAGCGTGGGGCGAGGCAAGCGCTGCGACGATGGCGGGAAGCTCGATCATGGCCCCGGCAATTTTGGCCCAAGCTCGGCAAAGGCAAGGTTGCGGCGGCGACTAAGGTATACCTCACAGGTAAGGTTCCAAAAACGGAATACAGATATACAATAAGGAGTAGCTGATGCGGTAACGCTTTCGGGCAATTGAGGGGTTGTGTCGGTTGAGTCGAGCCCCCGCTGGGTGTTTCAATCGAAATGTTACGTGAGTGTTACGTTGGTGCAAGGCAGGCCGTTTGCCGGGCGGTCTGGCAAGTGAACGAAAAGTCCGGCGCTACAGCAAAAAACCATGAACTACTACAAACGGAAAATGACGGGCGGGCTCTCGCTTCTGGCGATCATGGGCTCTGTCTTAGGAAACAACGTGCTCGCCCAAAGCGGGTCGGCCAAGCCAGAGGTCACCACCCTGGAAAAGTATGTCGTCACGGGCTCCTACCTCACCCAGGCGGCGAACTCGGTGGCCGTCCCGGTCATCACGGTGGATGCGAAGGCGATTGAGAACTCAGGCAGCAGCACCAACGTGCTCGAGATCCTGCGCAAGACCGTTCCGCAGTTCAGCGGCAACGGTAACATCGGCAGCTCCAACGCCAATGTTGGCTCGGGTTCCACGAACGGTGGTTCCCAGATCTCGCTGCGCAACGCCGCCACGCTGGTGCTCGTGAACGGCCGTCGTTCGGCGTACAATCCGGTCAGCGCGACGGGTGGTTACTCGTTTGTCGACGTGAACATGATTCCCGTTTCCGCGATTGAGCGGATCGAGGTTCTCGCCGACGGCGCCTCCGCCATCTATGGCACCGACGCCGTTTCGGGCGTGGTGAACATCATCCTCAAGACTAACTACGAGGGCTTCGAGGCCGGCGCGCGTTACGGCTGGTCCACCAACCAGGGCCACACCGCCGAGCGCAGTGGCTACGTGGTGGGCGGCCTTAGCAACGGCCGGACCAGCATGACGATCTCCGCGGAGTTCGTGAAGCAGGACCCGATCTTCAACTACGAGCGTCCGTACTCGGACCCCACCTACGGCACCCCGACGTTCGCCGGCTCGGTGAACGTTGGCTCGGCCTACTACTATCTTGATCCGGCCAAGAATGCCCCCGCTGTGGCCACCGGTGGCTTGCCCGCCGCGACGCTCGTCTCCAACGGCACCTATTCCGGACCGCGCACCTCTGGCGACCAGTTCCAGTTCTTTAACCTCGCGAAGTACGTCACGCAGAGCGTCCAGAACGAGCGCAAGAGCTTCACGCTCGCGTTCGACCACAAGTGGACCGACGCCCTGAAGGTTTTCGGCGACGCCCTTGTCGTCCAGACCAACACCTCCTCGCAGATCAACGGTCAGCCGATCAACTCGAGCGCGCTCGCCGCGCTGCCGGCCGGTTCCTATCCCGGCGCCGGTGGCACCACCATCCCGGCGGGCCTCTACGGCAATCCGTTCAACGTGGCCGTCACCGCCCGCAACCGTCTGGTCGACAATCCCCGCCAGTACCTGAACGACACGACTGGTCTGCGCGGCATCATCGGCCTTGCCGGCAAGCTGGATTCGAACTGGTCCTGGGAAGCTGCCGCGACCTACAACCGGATCACGCAAGACTACCAGAATCCTGGCGTCATTAATAACAAGGCGCTCGCCACCGCGATCGTCACGAACCAGTTCAACTTCTTTGCCCGCCAGCAGGCGGCGGGTGTCGCGCAAAGCGCCGGCATCGTCGGCGTCGCGACCGGCGGGTTCGTGAGCACGTTGCGCAACCTCGACATCAAGCTCCGTGGCAAGGCCTTTGACCTCCCGGCCGGTCCCCTCGATGTGGCCGTTGGCGCCGAGCAGCGCCGTGAGGGCCTGAGCGCCATCGCGGATCCGAACAGCCAGCTCGACCCCGTCACCGGCCAGCTCGGCTGGAACGGAGCGACGACCCTCTATCCGTTCGACTCGAATCGCGCGGTGGGTGCGATCTTCGGCGAAGTGCGCGTCCCGGTGGCCAAGAATACCCCCGGCGCCCACATTCTCGAGCTGACCGGTGCGGTCCGCCACGAGTACTACAGCGACACTTCGAACCCGACGGTGCCGAAGGTTTCCGTCCGCTACCTGCCGTTCAATGACGAGTTCGCCCTCCGCGGCACCTACTCGAAGTCGTTCTCCGCTCCCTCGCTCTTCAGCCTGTTCGGCCCGGTCAGCATCGGCTTCACCTCTCCGTTTACGCTCAAGCGCGTCAACGGCGCGTCGGTTGCCAACCTCCAGACCAACTCGCAGTCGGGCGCCAACGCCGACCTCCGTCCGTCCAACGCCAAGAACAAGACGGTCGGCTTCGTCTACTCGCCGAAGGCGGTTAAGGGCTTCTCCATCTCGGTCGACTACTGGAACATCAAGCAGACCGAGCTGATCTCCTCGATCCCGACGAACGTGCTGCTGCAGGACGTCGAGACCAAGGGCCCGGCTTCGCAGTACGTCGACGCCGTCCGCTTCAAGAGCTTCACCGGTCCCCGCGTCACGGGCCCCGGCCAGATCGGTACCGCGGTGCCGGATGACGTCTACGTTACGGCCAAGAACATCAACATCGCCGACCAGGCGCTCGACGGCTACGACATCGCGCTCAAGTACGTCTACAAGGCTCAGGGGGTCGGCGTGTTTAACTTCGCCTCCAACATTGGCGTCTACAATCACTACACCCATGTCGACGTCCCCGGTGATGCGCGCCAGGAGACCGTCGGCAAGTCGACCGTGTTCAACGGCACGATTCCCCGTTGGCAGTCCTACTCCTCGATCGACTTCACCCGCGATGCCTACTCGGCGTTCGTCGGCTGGCGCAGCCTCCCGTCGGTCACCGACGACGAGGACGGCGAGAAGGTCGCCAAATTTAATACCTTCGACGCCTCGGCCTCCTACACCTTCCGCGGCCGCAACAAGTGGATGTCCGGCGCCAAGGTCTCGGTGGGCGTGAACAACGTCTTCAATAAGTTCGGCCCGCTGGATCCGACGATCTTCAGCGACTCGAACGTCGACACCGCCACCTACGGTGCGATGGGTCGTTTCCTGTACATCGACATCAAGTACAAGTTCTAAGCCGACCGGCGGGCCCGGGCCCGCGGGCACTCAGCTTTCTCAAGGCGGCACCGCTTCGGCGGGCCGCCTTTTTTGCGTCATCTGCGTTTAGATCTCCCATCCGCCGATCGGGCCGCTTGGCCGAGGCCGCCATCGATCGCACGGTTTGGGTCTGCGGCCATGGGTTTCGCACGGCGTCGAAACCATGAATTGCTCGATGAGCATTAGACCAAGCGCTCCTGGCGCGCGAACCGGATTGAGGCGACTCGGTCTTCGAGGCTCTGGTCGAGTAGGAGTTTCGGCGATGAAAAGAGGTCTAATAATGCGGCATTGGGCATTTATAAATATATAGATTATAGATAGTTAGGATTCAGGCCGGCCCGTTCGGCCGGCGCTCGCCCTGGGTTTGGACCTTCCCGCTTGAAATCGAAAATAACTCACCCGGCTCATTTTTAGTGTTACATTCCCGTGGCGAGTTCGGCGTTGCCAAGATAGGGCGGTTGCAGGTGTCATAAAAAGGTAAACTCAAACCCACCCAGCTCAGTGCCTAGTGGGGACACTACAAACACCACCCAACCAACTATGATCACCTCGTTGCCGACGGCCGCCAAGACGGCTGCCCGTTACTGTCTTGTTGTTGCGTTCGCAGCCGGCGCCCTTTTGGCGCAAGCTCCCGCGACCAACTCGACTAATTCCCAGAAGGACGAAGCCCAGAAGCTCGAGAAGTTCGAGGTCACGGGCTCCCGCATCAAGCGCCTCGATTACGAGACGCCCGCGCCGGTCGAAACCTACTCCGCGGTCGAAATCGAGTCCAAGGGTTATACCAACATCGGCGACTTCATGCAGAGCCTGCCGTTCAACTCCGGCACTTCGAACGCGATCTTTCAAACCTCGAGCTTTCAGCGCGGTGCGGCCACGGCCAATATCCGCGGTTTGGGTGCCCAGCGCTTTCTCACCCTGGTCAACGGTCGCCGCTCGGTGCCGTATGCGTTGGTCAGTCCGAACTCCGGTACCCGCCAAGTCTTCGATTTCAACAGCCTTCCGGCCGCGGCCATCGAGTCCGTTGAATTCCTCAAGGACGGCGCCTCGGCCATTTACGGCTCCGATGCGATCACCGGCGTGTTGAACGTGAAGCTGAAGAAGAATTTCAGCGGTCTCGCCACCAGCCTTTACTACGGCAACACCCTGCGCAGCACGGGCGGCGACACCGGTGTGCTGCAGGCCAGCATCGTGGCCGGAGCCGGTTCGGGCAAAACGAAGATCATGACGGCCTTCGACGCGAAGTCCGCCAATTCGAACTTCCTGCACGACTACGGGGTCAAAACCACCGACTTCACCAGCCTCGGCACGAACAAGGGCTCCAACCTGAATTCTACCGCGGCGTTCCCGGCTCCCTTGACGCTTACCCGCGCCCAAGCCGCCACGGTTGGCGTAGCGTTCCCGAATGTGGCCGCCACGGTTGGCAGCTGGACCTATGTCATCAAGGACGGGGTGCAGACCAACAACCCGACCCTCAGCCAGTTCGTGCCGGCTCCGGCCAATCCGGCCAACCCGAATGCCGTGCTGCTCGGCAACGAGAACCGCTACAACTTCGCGGAAACCTACCAAATCTATCCCTCCTACGACTACGTCAGCAACTACACCTCCTTTGAACATGAGTTCTCGGACAAGTTGAAGGCGTTCGGCGAAGTCATGTACTCCAAGAATTCGACGTACTACGCCTTCACCCCGGTCCCGATCACCTTCTCGACCGAAGGCTTGGTCCTCCCGGCCAACAATCCCTACAACCCGTTTGGCATTCCGCTCAGCAGCCTGACCACCCGCGCGACCTTCATCCCGGTCCGCAAGTTCGACACCGAGTCCTCGACCGCCACCGTTCTGGCCGGCCTCAAGGGCTCCGTCATGAGCCGCTGGGATTGGGAAACGGCCGTCAGCCTCGGCTACAACAATGTGTCGACGGTTTCGCGCAACGCGATCCGCGCCGCCACGCTCCAGTCTGCGCTCAACGGCACCACCCGTGCGACGGCTTTCAATCCCTTCGGGCCCTCCGAGCCCGCGGTCATCGCCGGCCTCACGACGGTTTCGCCGAGCACCAGCCGGACGGATTCGCTCGCGTGGGACGCGAGCGTGTCGGGTCGTCTCTTCGACTTGCCCGCCGGCGGCGTCGGCCTTGCGGCCGGCCTCGAGGCGCGCAACGAAAAGCAGCAGGTCAATCCCGATACCGCGGCTTACCTCGGTTCCGGCGGTGGCAGCCCGCTTTCCGGCAAGCGCAGCGTGACCTCGGAGTACATCGAAGTCACCGCCCCGCTCTACAAGTCCGCGCCCCTTGGCTCGGCTGAAATCCAACTGGCCGGCCGTCACGAGCACTACAGCGACTTCGGCAACACGACGAAGCCGAAGGTTGGCGCGAAGTTCCGCCTGCCGGACACGAAGTATGTCAACTTGGTCGTGCGCGGTTCCTACTCCGAGTCTTTCCAGGCTCCCCCGCTCGGTCTCCTCTATGGGTCGCAGACGGTATCCTTCACCTCCACGGTGCTTCAGGATCCGCTCCGCCCGCAGGATCCTCCGACGCAGCTGCGCAACGTCAGCGGCGGCAATCCGGGCCTCCTCCCGGAAACCGGCAAGGTGAAGTATGTCGGCGGCGTCATCGAGTTCCCGAAGTTCCGCAACTTCTCCTTGAGCGTGGACTACTTCGACATTCGGTTGAACCAATTCATCGTTTCGCCGTCGACGAACTACTTGCTCACGGCGACCGGTCGCGCGCAGTTCCCGAACGCCATCGTGCGTGACAACAGCCAGAGCAACCCCGGCCCGATCCTGCGCATCGAAACCGTCCCGTCGAACAACCCCGCGGCCTATCAGGTCTACCGCGGCTTGGACTACGGATTCCGTTACGCCCTGCGCAACACGCGCGTCGGCAGCTTCCAGTTCTCGGGCACGGCCACGCAGATTATCAAGCGCGGTTCCGACTCCGGTCTGGGCGGCGGCTTCTTCAACAACGCGGGTTACTATTTCGACCCGCGCTGGAAGGCCAACCTGAACACCTCCTGGAATCACAAACAGTACGGCGCCTCCCTGACCGCCGACTACACCCACCACTTCTTCAACGACGGCTACACGGCCGATGGTTGGGGTGAAAATTCCAACACCATCCTCGGTGGTCAGCTCCGCTACAGCGGGCTCTGGAACAGCGTCGTCACGCTCGGCTGCTCCAACCTGCTGAACGCCCGCCCGTACACCAATGGCCGTGAAACCACGGGCTTCAGCCCGAACATCTCCGGCCCGGGTACGCTCGGTCGTTTTGTCTACATGCGCGTCCGCAAGGAATTCTAAGTCGACCCCGCATGGGTTTCTCCCGGCGCGCCACCCCTTGCGGGTGGCGCGCTTTTTTTTAAGGTTAAAGATGAACTCCGCCGCCATGAAGTTTCTCCTCCTCCTGTTGCTCGCCGCGCGGCCCCTCTTTGCCGCCCCCGCTCCGGTTACCCCGGCGCCCGCGCCCGTCGCGCCACCCGCGGAAGCGCCCGTCGCCACGTTCTTCCAGGCGCCCGCGATGACGTCGCTCACGTTTTCCCCCAACGGAAAATACATCGCCTGCCTCGTGCCCTACGAACGGCGCATGAACCTCCTCGTGATCGATCTTGAGCAGGGCAGCAAGAATCTGCTCACCAATTTCAAGGACCGTCAGGCCACGCAGCCGACGTGGGCCAACAACGACCGCATCCTCTTTCGCGTCGACGACGAGGGCCGCGAATCCTTCGCGCTCTACGCGGTGAATCGCGACGGATCCGACGCCGTCGTGCTCGCCTCCGGCTACTCACGCGCGGAGACCACCCAGGAGGTGAACGTCCGCTTCCGCAACGTGCTCGGCCGGATCAAGGACGACCCCCATCATATCCTCGTGCTCGCCAACCTCACGTATCGGGATTGGTCGGACGTCGCCACCATGAACCTCAAGACGGGCGAGATGAAGACCGTGCTCGAGGCGCCCGGTGCGGTTGACTATTACCTGCGCGACCACACCGGCGAGGTCCGCCTCGCCGTCATCCAGGGCGGCCAGATGCGGCAGGTGCTGTACCGTGATGCCGCCGCCCGGAAGTGGATCGTGCTCGGCCAGCATCACATGGACCGGCCGGGCTGGGAACCGATCGCGTTCGACGGCGACAACCGGACGCTCTTCATCTGGTCCGACGTGGGCCGTAACACCAAGGCCGTGTACCGCTATGACGTGCTTACCCGGCAGCGGGGTGAACTCGTTTTGGCCCACGAAACCTATGACGCCCTCGACGCGAATGGCGCCGCGGCGATGGCGTATGCCCCCTCGACGGTTTTCGACCCCGCCAAGGGCCGCGTCGTCGGTCTCTCGTATGCCGCCGATCGCACCCGTTTCCACTGGCTCGACGACGAGATGCGCCAGCTTGAGCAGAAACTCTCGGCGTCGCTGCCCGACACCGTGCACCGGCCGAGGCAGTTCGCAGAAGACGGCTCGCGGATCATCTTTCTCTCCGGCAGCGACCGGGATCCCGGGGTCTACTACCTGTATGACCGCAAGCGGCAAAAATTGAGCGAGCTCGTGGTGATGAAGCCGGCGATCAAACCGGAAAAGATGTCGCCGATGAAGCCCGTTACCTTCCCGGCCCGCGACGGCCGCACCCTCCACGCGTATCTCACGCTGCCGCTCGGCCGGTCCCCGAAGGCGCTGCCGCTGATCATCCATCCGCACGGCGGACCGTACGGCATCCGGGACGAGTGGGGCTACAACGACGAGGTGCAATTTTACGCCAACCGCGGCTACGCGGTCCTGCAGGTGAATTATCGCGGCTCCGGCGGCTACGGCTGGGAGCACGAGCAGGCGGGCTTCAAGCGTCAGGGCTTGGAAATGCAGGACGATCTTTCCGACGGCGTGCACTGGGCCGTCGCCCAAGGCATCGCCGATCCGTCCCGCGTCGTCATCAGCGGGGCGAGTTACGGCGGCTACGCCACCATGGCGGGGCTGACCTTTTCGCCCGAGCTGTATTGCGCGGGAGTGAACTACCTGGGGGTGACGAACTACGAGCTCCGCCTCCCGAAGGAGGCGCCGCCGGACCGGATGTACTGGTGGAACACGCGCATCGGCAGCCTCTCCGACGCCGTGGATCGCAAACGCATTCACGATATTTCCCCCGTACACTTCGCCGACCGCATCGCCGCGCCCGTCCTGATGGCGTACGGCAAGAATGATGTCCGCGTACACATCGACCACGGCTACGACATGGAACGGGCCCTGAAGAAGGCGGGAAAGACCTACGAGTTCATCGTCGAGGAGGCCGAGGGCCACGGTTTCCGCATGGAGGAGAGCCGCATCGCGTTCTTCACCCGCGTGGATGCCTTCCTGAAAAAATACGTGCCACCTCCGGGCGGTGGCGTGCGGATCGGTGCGCCCCAGGTCATCGACTTGCCGGCACGGTGAAGCGATCCGCGGTGAGCCGGTGGGCAGCCTGCGCGGCCCGTGAACGCCGCGTTGCACCCCGGCCCACGCGGTGTTTGGTTGCGCGGTCGCCGTGAAGTCCGCCGTTACCCTTCGCCATCTCTTCCTTTCGTCCGGACACAATTTCTTCGGCCGCCACGGGGAACCGGCGGGGCGTTTTCCCGCGCTGGACGCGGCCGTGATCCGATGCCATGCCGGCCGCGGGATCGTGGGCGATCGCTTCTACGATTATCGTCCGGGCTACAACGGCCAGATCACGTTCTTCGCCTGGGAAACCGTCGTCGCGGCCCGCGGGCATTTTCGGCGGCCCCACTTGGAAGCAGCGGTCTTTCGGCGTAACGTGATCACCGAGGGAGTTCAACTCAACGAATTGATCGGGGAACGCTTCCTGCTCGGTGGCGTTGAGTTCGAAGGCGTCGCCGAAGCGAAGCCCTGTCACTGGATGGATACGGTGGTCGCGCCCGGGGCCGAGGTGTGGTTGCGCCGGCAGGGCGGTTTGCGCGCCAAAATCCTGAGCGACGGCGAACTGCACCGCGGTCCGGCCGAATGGTGCGCACCCGGTTTGCTGGCGTTGGTTTAGAACCGCAGCGGGGCGTCACCCGAGATATCGGAGAACCCGATGCGGGCTCCTGCGGTACAATGGTGAAGGTTGCAGGCCCGCCGGCAGACGGGGAGAAGATCGTTTCCGGCCGCTCGTGCGCTGCGCTAAAACAAGTTCAAGCGCGCCTACGGGAATCTTTAATCCGCTCGAAAAGGTGGACGCTTGGATCGGACATTGAGCCGCCGCCGCCCTTGCCCGGTGCTCGCCCGCGGCCGGGGAAGCCGGACGGCCTCCGCGGCTTTCGATGCGCCGAACGAAGGCTTAGGTGAAGCGCGGACCCCCAGCGCGCCGTCATTAGGCTTGCCGCTGGATTCTCCCGCGGTGTTCGTTTGTGCGCCGCAGCGCTCCGCGCTTTACCCACCGGCTCTCGCTCCTATGAACATTCCCTGCCCGCGGTTACTTGCGGCCGCATTGACGCTGGTTGCCGGCGCTGGTCTTCCGCTCGCCCCGCTCCAGGCCCAGACCGCGCCGGAACCGCAAAAGCTCGACGCGTTCGTGGTCACGGGCTCCTACATTCCGTCCACCGAAGCCGCGGTGGAGGCCGGCACCTCGCCGGTGACCCGCATCGACCGCAA
Organism: uncultured Opitutia bacterium; assembly: GCA_903820035.1. GTDB lineage: Bacteria > Verrucomicrobiota > Verrucomicrobiia > Opitutales > Opitutaceae > ER46. Next base: position 8,417 of record CAIJFT010000109.1, on the reverse strand, counting down.
GGCCATCGCGGAGTCCGGTGCCACGGATACGGCCGACCTGCTCCAAAAAATTACGGTCTCCAACGCGAAGGCCGTGCCGATCTCGAATAATGCCACCGGCTTTACCCCCGGCGCGACGGCGATTTCGCTGCGCGGCCTTGGGCCCGAGGCCACCCTTGTGTTGATCAACGGTCGGCGCGTGGCGCCGTATCCGGTCGGTGTCGGCGGCACCACCGCCTTCGTCGACCTCAACTCGATTCCGCTCTCTGCGATCGATAACATCGAAGTGCTCAAGGACGGGGCGTCCGCCCTTTACGGCGCCGACGCCGTCGCCGGTGTGGTCAATATCCGGCTGCGGAGGGGCATGGATGGTACCGAGGGTTTCTTCAGTTACGGCAATACGACGAACAGGGACTCGGCCGAGGTCGTCGCCAGTATCGCCACCGGCGTCAACCGCGACAAGGTTAGCCTCCTCGTCGGCGCGAATTTCTTCCGCAAAAACGCGATCTACAATCGCGACCGCGACTACTCGGCGGCCCCGCCGTTCCTGAGTGCCAACGCGAGTCCGTTCAACCTCGAGCTGAGCCGTTTTGCGGCGGCGGCCGCACTCGGTCAGGTTGTGACGGCCCCGATCCGCGGGCTCGCGAGCAATTCGGGCGTTTTCTATGCGCAGTCCGGCGCTGATCCGGCGAACAACGGCCTCCGTCCCGCCGCGCAGTACACGTTCTCCAGCGGCTACAGTTCGACGTTCAACCCCAACGGGGCGTCGATGTCGTATCCGGAATTTCGTCGCGGTGGCGCGCTGTTGTCGGGCGAACGCAAGCTGTTCGGAACCGACCACGTGAAGGCCTACGCCGACTTTTCGTACCAGCAGGTGGTGGTTGAAAACCAACTCGCGCCCTCCGCCACCGGTGACTTCAGCACGCCGGGGCAGACCGGGCTCGTGATCCCGGCACGGACGAACAACCCGATCCTCACGGTCATTGACCCATTCCGCGGTTCGCTGCTGCAGGTGGTGCCGGGTACGGTGGTGCCCATCGGCATCATCGCCGGGCCCGGTACGAAGATCGTCAATGGCGTCGTCCAGCGGATCGCAACGGCCGGTGCCTTCAACCCGTACAATCCTTTCAATCAGGATATCGCCGACGGCAGCCGCGGCCGCCTCGCGGAGTTCGGCAACCGGATCATCCGGTCCGAGACCGAAGCGGTCCTCGCCGCCGCCGGAATCAAGGGCGAAAATATCGCGGGGAAGTGGAACTTCGACGGCTCGTTCAGCTACAGCTCCATCCGCGACGGCAATCGCAACCGGATGAGCTCCGCCTCGCGCTTCAATGAGGTGGTCAATGCCAACTCCCCCGCCTTCGACCCGCGTAGTTCCGCCTATGTGGGCACGACCACGCCGTACAATCCCTTCGGCTATTACCTCAATCCGGTGGCGACCAACGCCGCACTGGCGGACTACGCGACGGTCACGGTGCGGGACACCAACATGTCGTCCCTGGCCCAGCTGAGTCTGATTGGTTCGACGCGCGAACTACTCATGCTGCCGCACGGCCCCCTTGGCATCGCGTTTGGCGGTGACTTCCGTCGCGAGCAGCTGAGCCAGAGTCCGGATCTGCGGGCTTCCACCGGCGATCTGATCGGCTCCCAACCCACCGCGATCACGCGCGCCCAGCGCAAGATCGGCGGGCTCTTTTTCGAGGCGCGGATTCCGTTGCTCCCGAGTGTGGAGGCGAGTGGGTCGGTGCGGCACGAGCAGTTTTTCAGCAGCCACCGCGACACCACCGTGCCGAAAGTCGGGCTGCGCTGGCAGCCGGTCGCGCGTCAGCTCACCGTGCGCTCCAGCTACTCGGAGGGCTTTCGCGAACCGTCGTTGTTCGAACTCTATTCGTCGCCGATCGCGGCCCTCACTTCGATCGTCGATCCGCGCGACGGCTACATCGAGCCGGAGCAGCCGGTCACGTTCCGCGGCAATCGCCGGCTGGAAGCGGAGAAAACGAATTACTTCAACGCCGGCTTCATCTGGTCGCCCACGACGCCGGCGTTGAAGGGATTTTCGCTTGGGACCGATTTCTGGGCCGTCACCCGGAAGGGCACGGTCGAGTCTAACCCGCAAAACACCGTCCTCCGCGCCTTCGGCCTCGCCCCAGGCGGGCTCTCGCCCGGCGAGGGGGTTCTGGTCGGCTCTTCCGGCGCGATCAGCGTCGTCAACGCGGTCTTCTACAACGTCGGCCAGACGAAGGTCGAAGGCTGGGATTTCAGTGGCGGCTACCAGTTGCCGACCGATGCGCTCGGGCGTTGGGAGATCTCCACCGTTTGGACCCTCGTCACCCGTTTCGATCGTTCGGCAACGGCAGGAGCGCCCCTGCGCGGGGTGCTGGGGTTGGATTCCACCGGGGTGGGGGCCGACGGTTACCTCAAGTGGAAGGGGCGCGTGCACTTGAATTGGGCGTTCAAGAACTGGAATTTTCACGGGGTCGTTTCGTACACGGATGGGTTCGCCGACACCAAGCCCGACGGCTCGCCGTGGGGCGTGAGCGACCGGTATCTTGTCGACGGCCAGGTGACCTATAATTTCCGCGGGACGCACGGCCGCTGGCTCCGCGACACCAAGGTTTCACTCGGCGTGCGGAATGTCGCCGACTGGGATCCGCCCCAGGCCTACGGCGGCGGTGGCAACACCACCGGGTATCCAGGCGGGCTTTACACGTCGGAAGGCCGTTTCTGGTACCTGTCGGTCGGGCGTAAATTCTGAGGCGGACCCGCCCGATCCAAGGCGTTACTCCTCCTTCGCCGGGAGATCGATCACGCGCGGTTGGCCGACCTTCACGTTGGCCTTCCGGTCGACGAGATTCTTGGCGAGGAACGCTTCCAGCGCGGCGTAGAAGGAGACCGACTCCGCCTCGTTGCGGAAGCCGTGGCCCTGCCGACCCTCCACGATCGACTGGTAGTCCTTGCCCGATTTCTTCAACAGCGGCTCGAGCCGGGTCCAGTGGTTGATCTTCACCCGCGGATCCTCGGCGCCGTAGGCGTGGAGCGTGGGAATCTGGATTCGTTCGACGAGATTCAGCGGCGAAGTTTCGTCGCGGTACGCCCGCGTCGGCCCGACCCATTCGCGCTGAAAGCTGAACTCGTCGGGCGCCCGCCATGCATCCTCGCCGCGCTGCTTGAAGGTGATTTCCAGGTCGGAGGCTCCGACGTAGTTGACCGCGCACGCGTAGAGGTCGGGCGTCAGCATCGCCCCGATCAGCGAGGCATAACCGCCGTAGCTGGCGCCGTAGATCGCCACGCGGGCCGGATCGGCGATGCCCTGGTCGACGGCCCACTTTACGGCGTCCGTTAGATCGTCCTGCATCGCCCGGCCCCACTGGTGGCGGCCTTTGTTGATGAACTCGCGTCCGTACCCGCCGGAGCCGCGGTAGTTCGGCTGCAGCACGGCATAGCCGCGGCCCGCGAGAAACTGGGCGTCGGTGTCGAAGCCCCAGCCGTCGCGCACCCCGAAGGGCCCGCCGTGCGGGTGAATGACCAAGGGCAGCTTGCGGCCTTCCTGACCGCGCGGCACGGTGAGGTAGCCGTGGATCACGAGGCCGTCGCGGGCCTGGTATTGAATGGGGCGCCGCGGCGAGAGGCGCGCGGGATCGATTTCCCGCGTGCGCTTGAACTGCGTGAGCGACCCCGCCTTTTGGTCGAACACGTAGTAGACGCCGGCCTCGCGGTCGTGGCCGACCCAGACGAGGGCGACGGTCTGGTCGTCGGAACGACTCGAGACGCGGACATCGCAACCGAGGAAGGTCTGCTCGAGTTTCGTCTGCAGGGCCCCACGGTCGGCGTCGAACCAGTGGTAGCGGCCACGCTCCGCCTCGTAACGCACGCCGAGCAGGCGGGCGCGGTCCGGCGTGGTGATGATTTCGGAAATCTCGCCCTCGGGCGGCACGAAGAGGGCGGGGCCGCGGGTGAAGGTGCGCGTGTCCAGGGCGTAGAGCGCCCCGCGGTCATGCTCCTCGCGCGAGATCAGCCAGAGCGTGGTGTTGTCCGCGGCGAACGTTTCGGGATGCCAGGTTTCGGCGTAACCATGAAACGGATGCTCGGCGACGCGGCGGAAGGGCTGGCGGTCGTCGGTCCGGTGCTCCCAGACCAACGTCTTGCCTTCAAGGCGCGCGCGCAGCCGCAGGTTGCCGCGGTGGTCGAGGACGAAGGCGACGTGGCGGTCGTTTTCGCGGAGCTCGAGTTGGGGCGAGAGCCCGCGGTTCCGGACGTTCAGCCGCGCGATGATCGCGGCCCCGCCCACAAACGTGGCATTATCGATGTTGCCCCCGAAGAAGCCGAAAACCGCGATGCGGTCGGGATCCAGCGGTAGCGGATCGATCAGGCCGGCAAAATCGCCGGTGAGGTTGTTTTCGATGCGCTGGGACTCCGCGATGCGCAGGACATTTTTGCCCGTGAGGTCGGTCGAACCGATGAAGAACGATTCGTTCCCGGCGACGTCGGCCTCGAAGACGATGCGGTCGTTCCCTTTCCAGAAGTACCGGTAAATGCTTTCGTCGGTGGCGCGCAGGACCATCCGCGATTCCTTGGTCGCCCGGTCGAAGACGCCCAGCGCCATCTTCTTCTCGTGCGGAAAGAGGAACGCGATCTTGGTACCGTCGGGCGAAAGCCGCGGTTGCCGCACCTTGGCCTGACCGAAGAGTTCCTCGACCGTCGGCGGGCCGGACGGCGCTTCGGCGGCGGGGGCGCGGGAGGCGGCCGCGGACAAGCCGAGGACAAGGGGTAACAGCAGGGTACGTGCGAACCCGGAAAGCATGGTGCTTTCGAATCAGTGCGGATGCCGCGGGGAGTCAATGCGGCGGCAGGCGGCGGGCGCGCGCTGGTCGCGTTAGCGCGGGCCGGGTCCGCTCCCGACTTTCATTTCCAGCCGGAGCAACGTTGCCGCCGCGGCAAGGATCAGTCCGGCGCGGGCGAGCGCCAACGCGAGACTCCCTTCGCCCGCTGCGGCGCTGGTCCCGAAGCAGCCGCAATCCAGGTTGATCCCGCGCAGCCAAGCGGTGCCGAGCGCAGTGACGAAGCCGGCGCCGAGTACGGTGCACCAGGCGGCGGCGCCGGCGGGGAAACGGCGGGTGAGGAGGGCCGCGCCAACGACGAGCTCCAGCCACGGAAGCAGGGTGGCAAGCGGGGCGAGCAGGAAGGCGGGGAACAGCTGGTAGTTCGCGAGCGAGGCGGCAAACGCGGCGGGATCGAGGGCCTTGAGGGCGCCGGCGTACAGCATCGCGCCGCCGAGGGTGATGCGCAGGAGCAGGTGGAACGCTTTCATCGCTTGGTCGCCTGCCACGCGGTCCAGCCGCCGGTGAGCACGTAGATGCGTTCGAGTTGGAGGTCGTGTTTCAGCCGTTGGGCCACGGCGGTGCTGGTCTGGCAACCGGCTCCATCGCAGTACACGACGATCCGGGTCTGGGGCGTCCAACCGCCGACCACGTTACCCAACTGCATTTCCCAGGCGCGTTCGGTGAGGTTTACGGCCCCGGGAATGTGCGCCGCGGCGAACACCGGAGCAGGGCGCGCATCCACCCAGAGGACCGGCTGGCTCCAGCCTTGGACCGCGGCGAGCTCGATCTTGGTCACGTCGCGCGGCGTGGCTTGGGCGTGGAACGCGCTCCGCGGGTGCAACCATCCCGCCAGGGCCGCGGGTACCAAGGTACACCAGAAGAGGAAGGCGGCTTCGCGGGCCAGCCGGCGTCCCCCGCGGGCCGGGTCAACGGACTTGGGCGAAGATGACATACTTGCGGCTTTCGCCGCCGGCGAGTTCTGCGACCACGGTGACCGTTGCTTGGGCCGGGCCGGTCGTTGCCACTGGTTGCACGACGATGCGGTAGCGGCGGCCGTCGGGTTCGGGCACGATCGTGGCCGTGAAGGCGTCACCGTCGACCGAGGCGGCGGTGAGTTTGATTTTGGCGGGTTCCGTCAGCGTCACAATCGAGTCCTTGAGGCTGTTTTTGTCGCCGGTGCGCCACCAGATCAGACGCGGGGTGATTTCCAGCCAAGCCGGCACATTCACCTTGAAGGTGAGGGCGGTGGCCTCGGCCGCGTCGCTGGTGCGCACGTAGATCGTCTTCTGCTGAACCCCGGCCGTGCCCTTCGCGTCGAAGATCACGTCGATCTGGCCCTGCTCGCCGGGGGCGTAGATTTTCTTGGCCGAGGTGGCGGCGGTGCAGCCGCAACTCGTCTCGATTTCGGTGAGCGTGACGGGCTGGCGGGTGGCGTTGGTGAACGCAAAAACGAGCCGGATGCTTTCTTCGTCGAGCTTGGCCTCATACTGTACCTCGCGGTTGGCCCAAGTGAGTTCGGCCCGGAGGCCGGAGGCGGCAAAAAACGCGAGGAGGCCGGCGGCGCCGAGGGCCTTGCACGACAGGCGAAGCATCCGGCCATCTACAAGTACGCCCGCGGTGGAGTCCAGCACGCGATAACCCCAAAGGGAGGGCCGCGGGTGATTTCAGCGCTTGCCCCGTTTCCGCCCACCTTCGACATTGGGCGGGTTCGTCCTCGCCCGGGTGGTGGAATGGCAGACACGAAGGTCTTAGAAGCCTTTGCCGTAAGGTGTGCAGGTTCGAGTCCTGTCCCGGGCACCAGCCTTCGCCCCGCCGCGGCGCGGCGGAGCTAAGGCTGGCACGCCGGCGGCGGCTGACGGCCGCGCTCGCCCGATAACGCTTCCCCCGGCGGGCGCTGGGCGTTGAGCCTTGCGCCTTCTCCCCCGCGCGACTCGCGGCTCGCCACGTTTGCCCTTTTGCGTCCGTCTGGTGGCCGTCGGTCCACCCCGGTTTCGCTTCACCCCCTCATCCCCATGAAGTTCTCCCGTCGTCAGTTTCTCGGTTCCAGCGCCGCGGCCGTCATTGTCGCCGGCATGAAGGCCCAGGGCACCGTCATCGGTGCCAATAACCGCATCCGCGTTTGCACCATCGGCTTCAACGGCCAGGGCTCCAGCCACATCAGGGACATCCTCGCGCTCAAGGGTCAGGCTGAGTACGTCGCCCTCTGTGATGTCGACGCCAACGTGCGCGCCAAGGGCGCCGCCGTCGTCCAGGCCGCCCAAGGCAAGGCGCCGAAGTTGTATAAGGATATCCGTGACGCGCTGCAGGACCCCGCGATCGACGCCGTCACCATCGCGACGCCGAACCATTGGCACGCGCTCGCCGCCGTCTGGGCCTGCCAGGCCGGCAAGGACGTGTACGTCGAAAAGCCGATGTCGCATAACATCTTCGAGGGCCAGCAGGTCGCCGCCGCCGCGAAGAAGCATGGCCGGATCGTCCTCCATGGCACGCAGAGCCGGTCGAACGGCACGCTGATCCGCGACATGCAGCTGATGCACGACGGCTTCATCGGCAAAATCGTCGAGTCGCGCGGCTACGTCTACAAGAACGGCAACCGCGGTCCCATCGGTCGCGGGGCGCCTGGACCGGTGCCGGAGTTTCTCGACTGGTCCCTGTGGCAGGGACCGGCATCCGAACAGCCGTTCCAGGTCAACACGGTGCGCAAAAAGCCCGGCCTGCACGTGCACTACGACTGGCACTACTTTTGGGCCTACGGCAACGGCGAGATCGGCAACCAGGGCGTGCACGAGATGGACATCGCCTGCTGGGGCCATAACCGCGGGTTGCCGACCAGCGTGCACAGCGCCGGTGGCCGCTTCGGGCTCGATGACGCGGGCCAGACGCCGAACACCCAGGCGACGACCTTCTCGTACGCCGACGGCTCCATCATGACCTTCGAAGTGCGCAACCTCGGGTCGTTCGAGGAGGCCGAGGGTGGTAACTGCGGCAACAGTTTCTTCGGCACCAAGGGCTATTACGTCCGCGGCAAGGGCTTCTTCTCCTACAAGGAAACCAAGAGCGGCCCGCGCGAGTCGATTCCCGTGCCCGCGGGGTTGAAGGAGGAAAAGGCCGACAAGTTCACGCGCTGGTTCAAGGCGATCCGCTCGCGCAAGGCTTCGGACTTGCCGGTCTCGGTGGAGGATGCCGCCCTCTCCTGCGCGCACTGCCACCTCGGCAACACCGCGTTCCGCGCCGGCCGCTCACTCGCGTTCGATCCGGCGTCGCAGCGCTTCAAGGACGCCGAGATGAACTCCACCCTCACGCGCGCCTACCGGCCCGGTTTCGAGATGCCGCAGCTGGTGTGAGGGAGGGGCGGAGTTGAGGGCTGAGAGTCCGATCCGGGTGGGCCCGACTCCCATCGGGCGATTCATCGATTCGCAGCTCGAGGTGATTTCCACCACGCAGGCAAAACTGCAGAACCAGAAAAGGGAACCGGATGGGCGGGAAGATCGGGCGAAGGAGGGGGATTGAGATCTTTCCGCCCTCCCCGAACTTTCGGTTTAAAGTCTGGTGTCCGCGGCCGGGCGCAGCGTCGGACCGTCGACCCAGTGGGCGGCGACGGTCGTGGTCGTCGGCCAC
>CAIJFT010000108.1 GCA_903820035.1 uncultured Opitutia bacterium | reverse complement strand
TGCGCCGCAGCCGCCAACATCCGGTCGTCGAGGAGCAGTAAGGCGAGCCCGATCGCCGCCGCATTGAGCCAGCCGAAGTTGCACGTGAGCTGGATCCCCACCTGGAGCAGCACCCAGCTCCCAAAGGCAAACCAACGTCCTCGACTCCCGCCGATGACCGCGAGGACCGGGGCGAGCAATTCAGCGGTGAACGTCAGTACGACTTCAAAGCAATGATACGCCTCCGGAAGCTGATGGTCGAGGTAGCCGAGGATGGTCGGGAACGGCGCGGTCTCATACATTACGTCCATTACCGTGAAGTCGCGCCAATGGGGATCGCCGGAGACGAGCTTCACGAGACCGGACTGCAGCATCACCCGAAACAACAGCCAGCGCATCATAAAGAGCGCGATCCGGCGCGGCGGCGCCCCCGCGCCAAGGCCGGGGCGGAATCCAGCCGGAGCGAACGGAATGCACACGAGCGCCACCTCGAGCATCAAATTATCGAGCTGCGCGGGGGAAAAGGAGCGCCACGTCGACGCGAACGACAGGAAGACGAGCCAACAGCTGAAAAGCGCCATCCGCGGCCAGAGGTTGAACACGACGGCCACCGCGGAAAGCAAACCGGTCCACGTGAGCAACGTGATCATGCCGGAACCCGTACCCAACCAGAACAGGCTCGGCGCCCGGATCAACGCCTCGGCCGGATTCGGAAACGTCCGGTGGAGTTGGGCGAACAGTTCGTCGAGCTGCGCGATCCCGTTGGGTGCAATCAGCGCCTGACCTTCGACAAGAATGCCGGAGAAAATCAGAACATACACGACGCCGACCGCCCGGAGCAGTAACCACCGGGACCAGAGATGGGTGACGTCACCGCTCCACCCGCCAAAGTCCTTGGTTTCCCGCCAAAGGTATCTGCCCGCACGGGCCAGGCGACCGGCGAAAGGCACGGGAGCGGAAGTTACAGGTTGCGACATCGCAGCGGGGAGGGTCGGAAACAGTTCCGCCCGCGGACACGCGGGGCAATGACATTAACCGGGGAACAAACCAACCCGGTACGCACGCGCCGGGCGACGATTCAGTTCGTCGCCAACGTTACCCGAGCATGTCCGCCCCCGTTCAAGACTCGCACCCGGTCCCCGTCCTGAAAGAGACCTGTGTTCGACTCCTGCGTGACAACGACCGTGCTCCCGTCATCCAAACGAATTGTAATTTCCTGGGCGGACTTGCGGGTGGCCACTTCCTCGACGGCCTGACCGGCAACGGCTCCGGCGACCGCGCCGCCGGCCTGCATCAACGCGCCGCCCACCCCCTTGCCGCCGCTCGTCGCGGCTGCGCCAACGATGCCGCCACCGAATGTTCCGAGGCCAGACTTCTGTCCCTCAATGTTCACCTGCCGCACGCTGGTCACCGTACCAACCTCAACCCGGCTCATCACGTTCGCCTGACCGATCGGCACGGTGCGACGGCTCGACGGGAAAGTACAACCGGCCACCAGCACCACCAGACCGGCGCCTAGGGCAACGCGAAGGGTATTCGATTTCATGGGGCAAATGGATCCGGACCGACGACCACGGAACCGACGCAGCGGCGGCAACCGAGTTACTCGTTTCGACCGAAGAGCAAACGCAGGGAATTCAGACAGACCACAAGCGTGCTGCCTTCGTGCGCCGCCACACCAACGGCGAGCGGCACGGTGCCAATCGCCGTCGCGATCACCATGACCACGACCACCCCGAGCGAGATGGCGAGATTCTGGCGGATGACGGCCCGGGCGCGGCGGCTCAGCCGGAGCGCGGAAAGAAAGTTTTCGATGCGGTCGTGCATCAGGATCACCTCGGCCTGTTCGAGCGCGGCGTCGCTGCCGCGGGCGCCCATCGCTACGCTGACGTCGGCCGCGGCGAGACACGGGGCATCGTTCACGCCGTCACCGACCATGGCCACCTTGCGCCCCTGCTGCCGGAATTCCTGGATGGCGGCGACCTTGTCCTCCGGTGAAAGCCCGGCGCGAACTTCATCCAGACCGAGTTCCTGCGCGACCGCTTCCGCCGTGTGCCGGCGGTCGCCGGTGAGCATCACCGTGCGGATACCGTAGGCCTTCAGGCGCGCCAATACGTCCCGGGACTCGGCCCGGATTTGATCCTTGAGGAGAATGCGCCCCACGAGGTCGCGCCCGATGATCCAAACTTCACTGAGCTCGGCCGGAGCGGCCGGAAGTTTTTTAGCCCAGCCAGCCAACGGCCCGCTCTCGAGCAATTCGCGCCGCCCGAGCATCATCGTGGCGCCGTCGATCTTGCCTGTCAGTCCCTGACCGGTGATCGACTGGAAGTCATCAACCGCCCGCTCGGCGATGCCAGCGGCGCGGGCGTGCCGCACGATGGCCCGCGCAATCGGATGATGCGACTTGGACTCCAGGGCGTGGGCCAGCTGCAGCACCTCCGCCTCGCGACCGGGCGGATAACTCTCGGTCCCGACCACCGCGAGTTCACCGGTGGTCAACGTACCGGTTTTGTCGAGGGCCACGACATTGATGTCGGCCAACCGCTCGATCGCGGCGCCACCGCGAAATAATACCCCGTGCCGCGCACCCCATGCGATCGCGGCGAGAATGGCCGAGGGAATCGATAACACCAAGGCGCAAGGACTTGCCACGACCATGAGCGTCATGGCGCGGTAGAACGCCGAACGAGTCTCGGCGGTGTTTTCGAAGGCCGGCAGCTTGAAGACCAGCCACCACACGAGAAACATCAGGGTCGCCCCCCCGATCACGCCGTAGGTGTAGCCGGTGCCGAAACGATCCGTGAACCGCTCGCTCGGCGCCTTCAATTTCTGGGCGGTCTGAATCAGCCGGATAATCTTCTGCAGCGTGCTCTCAGACGGCAGCCGCACGACGTTGAAATCCACCACCCCCCAGAGGTTGATGGTGCCGCTGAAAATCTGGTCGCCGACGTTCTTTTCCACCGGAGTCGCCTCGCCGGTGAGGGCCGACTCGTCACTGGCACTTTTGCCGCTGACGACAAGACCATCGGCCGCGAACGCCTCGCCCGGCCGCACC
>CAIJFT010000107.1 GCA_903820035.1 uncultured Opitutia bacterium | reverse complement strand
GCGTCGAGGATATGATGGATCAGAATCAGCATCAGCATGCCGATGGCAATGGCGGTCCAGAATGTCACCCCGACCAGCCAAGAAAGGGCAACTGCGGATGCCTTCACGCCAGGCAACAGCAAGCCCACCACAGTGAGCGCTATGCCTACGAGGCCGACCGTGAGGGCCTTGCTCGCAGCCGGGGCAACGGACTCAGGAGCAGTGTCCGCAGGAGCGTTAGCAGCAGGAGAACTCATTGTATGCCGAGAGATTTTTTGCTGGCGGCGTCGTTGACGTCGGCGGCGGTTCCCTGTTGAGCGCGCTGAAGGGCACGTACGTAAGCGATAACCGCCCAACGATCCTCAGGGATAAGTTTGTCGGCGTAGGGCAGCATGGTGTTCTTGCCGACGCTGATCGTGTTGAAGAGTTCACCATCTGGCATCGTGCGTAGACGGGTGTCGTGATAGGTCGGAGTAGCGCCCATCCCGTAACGCTTAGTCATGCCATTGCCATCACCGGCTGCACCATGACAAGGCAGGCAATAGATCTGGTAGCGATCGCGACCACGCTCGATGAACTTCACGTCGACCTTGATTTTACTGGGGATCTCTGGCGCGAAGGAGCCATCAGGGAGCTTACCCATATAAAGGTGCTCGTCGTCCCGAAGCGGAAGATCGGAGCGCACCACATGTGGCGGGGGCAAACGGTCAGCCCGACCGTCAGCAAAGAACGCACTGTCCCCCTGAGGGCGCAGCTTCGGTTGATGCTTCATGCCAGGAAATGCCCACTCTGGGAATACGTCCATGGGGGGCAGCGTAAAGGTGGTCCCTCGAAAACCGAGGACCGATACGACGAGCACGCAGACGAATAGGGTAACTAGGTAGACGTTGCGCATGCTCAGGCCTCCAGCTCCGCGATGGCCTTGCCGCCGGCCTTTTCGAGAAAGGTCTTCGTATTGGCGAGGTTGAAACGGGGATCGCAGGCTTCGATCACGATGAAGAACGTGTCGTCCATGCCGCGGCGGATGTGGTCGTATTTAAGGACCGGATGATAGTGCATCGGCAAACCATTCACAACCAACATCCCGATGATGGTCGCGAAGGCAGTGAAGAGAATCGTGAGTTCGTAGCTGACAGGAAAGGCGAACATGGGGCTGAACAGCGGCTTACCGCCCACGATCAGCTGATAATCTATCCCACCGGTCCACCAAATCATCGACATGCCGGTAATGAATCCGGCGATGCCACCCGCGAGGGAAATACGCGGCACGATTGAGCGCTTGAGGCCCATGGCCTTGTCGAGCCCGTGCACCGGGAACGGAGTGATACAGTCCCAGTTCCGGTAACCGGCGTCGCGCACTCTCTCCGCCGCATGGTAGAGTTCGGGCGCCGTTTCGAAGGTGGCGATCAGGCCGTAAGGTTGCGCAGCCATGGTCGTAATTAATGCTTGTCAGCGGCTCCATGACCGCCGTGGACGTCAGCCTGAGGCGTGACCGCCTTGAGTTCGGCCATTGGCATGACCGGGAGGAAGCGAATGAAGAGAAGGAAGAGCACCGAGAACACACCGAAGGTGCCGAAGAAGGTGAAAATTTCGACGATGCTGGGGCTATAGTACCCCCAACTTGAAGGCAGGAAGTCGCGGGCCAACGAAGTGACGATGATTACGAAACGCTCAAACCACATTCCAACGTTGACGAAGATGGAGAGGATCCAAACCAGCGCGGTATTGTTGCGCACCGCCTTGAACCAGAAGAACTGAGGAGTGATCACGTTACACGAAATCATGATCCAGTAGGCCCAAGCATAGTGACCGAAGGCCCGATTCACAAAAGCGAAGCCCTCGTAGGGATTTGTACTGTACCACGCGATGAAGAACTCCATGCCGTAGGCGTAGCCGACAATAGTGCCGGTCGCCAACGTGACCTTACACATGCAGTCGATGTGGTACTGCGTAATCAGATCCTGCAAACCATACACAGCCCTTAGCGGAAGCATCAGCGTGAGCACCATGCCGAACCCCGAGAAAATTGCGCCCGCCACGAAGTACGGGGGGAAAATCGTCGTGTGCCAGCCCGGAAGAAGGGAAACGGCGAAGTCGAACGAAACGATAGTATGCACGGACAACACCAGTGGCGTCGAGATACCTGCCAAAATGAGGTAAGCCATCTCGTAGTTGCTCCAGTGGCGGTTAGAACCGCGCCATCCCATGGCAAACATACCGTAGAGGAAAGCGCGGACCCGATTGCCAGCGGCAAAGAAGCGGTCGCGCAGCACCGCGAGGTCGGGGATTAGGCCGACATACCAGAAGAGGACCGATACGGTACCATAGGTCGAAACCGCGAACACGTCCCACTCAAGCGGTGATCGGAAGTTCTGCCAGATGACGTTCGAATTCGGGATCGGGAACAAGTACCAGGCGTACCACACCCGACCGACGTGGAAGACGGGAAAGATGCCGGCGCAAACGACCGCGAAGATCGTCATCGCCTCGGCGGCACGATTGATCGAGGTGCGCCATTTTTGGCGTAACAGGCACAAGATCGCGGAGATCAGGGTGCCCGCGTGTCCAATACCGATCCAAAAAACGAAGTTTACGATGTCCCATGCCCAGTTGACTGGATTAGCATGACCCCACACGCCGACACCTGTGGCGACAAGGTAGGTTATGCCAGCGACGGTGAAAGACGCCACGAAGCAGGCTAAGATGAAGCAAACCCACCACCAAGTGGGGGTCTTGCCCTCAATAATGCCACAGATTTTCTCGGTGATCCACGAGAAGCTGCGGTTGTTCTCAACCAAGATCGCTCGTGGCAGTGCCGCGGGATTAACCTCGCGGAGGATGGCCGGTGCGTCGGCGGCGTGTTCAGCTGCGTAAGCCATTAGCTAAGTCCTCCGAAGTGCATGAAGGTATCAAGCGAGCCGTGGCTGGTCGCCTTTTTCTCCGCTTTCTTTTCGCCTCCATGAGGATCGGCCTGACCGTGCCCAGCGTCGTGGGCTGGCGGGACGTTCTTTTTATCGTACTCGACGCGGCTCATTGGCAGCGGCTGGTAGTCTGGCATTTTCGGATTGGGATTCCGGATTTTACCCGAGTAAGTCGTGCGCGGACGAATATTGAGATAACCGAGCACCGCGTAATCCTGCTCACGCGCCTTCGCTTTGGAGACACGGCTTTCCTTGTCGAGCAGATTGCCGAAGACGATGGCCTCGACGGGGCAGGTCTGTTCGCACGCAGCTTTGATGGTTCCATCCGGAACTTCGACGCGACCAGGGGTGCCAGCCTGAGCCATCTTCACCTTGTGCTGGATCTTCCCCTTTTGGATGCGCTGCACGCAATACGTGCACTTTTCCATCACGCCGCGCATGCGCACGGTCACTTCGGGGTTCTTCGCCATCTTCACCAGTTCGGGCATGCCGTATTCGGCCAGTTGGCCAAGGTAAAGGCTATCAAGAGACCGCTGGTTCCAGTCGAAGAAGTTAAAGCGCCTGACCTTGTACGGACAGTTGTTCGCACAATACCGGGTACCGATGCAACGATTGTAGGCCATCGTGTTGATGCCCTCTTCGTCGTGGACGGTGGCGTTGACGGGGCAAACGGTCTCGCAAGGGGCGAGTTCGCAGTGCACGCACGTCATCGGCTGGAGGGAAACCTGCACCGGCGCGGTCGGATCATCAGAATCTCCCGGCAGCTGATTATTGCCGGCACCTCCGAACGCCTCGGCGTCAATATCTCCCGTGGAGTAGTACCGGTCGATCCGGATCCAGTGCATTTCGCGACCGCGCATGACTTGGTCACGCCCCACGATCGGGATATTATTCTCCGCCTGGCAGGCGACGACACACGCGTTGCAGCCGATGCAAGTATTGAGATCAATCGACATGCCCCACTGGTGGAGCCCGTCAAATTGCGGTGTCTGGTAGAGCGAGTTGCCGCGCGGCAGCTTCGAAGCTCGGTCCGCCGGCGTCATTTTTTCGCCCACCGCACCGAGGTTGCTCGGGGTGTGCGACTCCATGCCGATTGTATTTACGAAACCGGGGTTCTCCCGATAACTGTTGGCGCCTTCGTAGTTAGCCTCGCGAATGATATCACGGCCTTCCATCGACCAATGCTCCTGAGTATTGGCGAGCAGGGAACGCGTGCCGGTGTCGGTGAGCTTGCCACCCACCGCCACATGCATGGCATCGGAAGTCCGAATCGAGGAAGCGTTGAAACCGGCCCCCTTCCCAACGTGACCGACAACCGTGCGTCCATAGCCGATCGGAACCACCACGGTGAAGTTCGCCAAACCGGGCTGGATGTGCACCGGGCCTCGAATCTTGCGCCCGCCGACCGTAAGCTCGAATACGTGGGCGTTTTCCTTACCCATCGTAAACTCGGCCTCTTCCTTGCGGGCGACCTGAATCAGCGAACCGCCGGGGACAATCCCAAGCTGCTTCGCCAGCCGCGGGCTAACGAGGATGGCGTTGTCCCAGGATATCTTCGTAATCGGATCAGGGCACTCCTGCAGCCAGCCGTTATTCGCAAAACGACCGTCGTCCATCTTCGCATCAGTAACAAAGCGAACCTCGAGATTATTCAGACCTAGCACCGATACTTGAGTGGCCGCACCGAGCGAGTCACGAACGGCGTTGGAATTAAACGTAACTGCCACCTCAGGAGACGCCGACCCTGACAATAGCCCGTCATGGAGGAAACGCGCCATCGTCTTCTCGGCGCCACCGCCGGCAATCGCAGCGATTGTGGTCGAAACCAGTTGGTAGGAGTCGGTCTCCTTCGCACCCGCGAGGCGGGCGAGGACTTCGATTTCGGTCAGTCCACCGAACAGCGGCTGAATCATCGGCTGAATCGGCACGATAGTGCCGTCGGCCGTGCGCGCATCCCCCCACGACTCTAAATAATGTGCTGCAGCAAGGTGCGTGGTCGCAGCAGAATTCGCGGACGAGGTTTCGTCCACGTAGTAACCGAGGCGTACCACCTCCGCCACTGACTTCTGCAGGCCGGCCCATTCCAAATCCGCCGGCGCGTTATAAACCGGATTACCGCCGAGCACGACAAGCGTCTTGACGGAGCCCGCTTTCAACGCATTCGCGAGAGCTTTGAGCGAGGAAACGCCAGGAGTCGCTTCGGCTGGCACGAAGCGCACGGTCTGACCAATAGCCTCAAGCGCCGCGTTGATGCCATAAACAACCGCGTGCACTTCCGCTGGCAAATGGGCACCTGCGAGAACGACCGCCGCTCCGCGATGCGCGAGCAAATCGGCGGCACACTCGTCGATCCATTTTTGCGGAACGTTAAGCCCCTGCGTGTAGGGGATCAGCACATCCGCCGCCTGCGGATAAACCGCACTCGCAAGCTTGGCCACAAACGCCAACGCGTGGCTGGAGGCCAGCCGGAGGCGGTGATCCGCCATGCTTCCGGTAAGACTAAGCCGGCTCTCTGCGACGTAGAGGCGGTTCATCGGGTCGTCCTTCTTCGTCACCCGACGGCCGCGGGAAAAGCCACGGGCATACTGCAGGCTGCCCGCTTCAGTCTGGAGGAAGTCAGCGTCAATCGAAACGATACGCTTGGCCTTGGCAAAATCGTAAACTGGCTTCAGCGCGGCGCCAAACGCCGTTTGAGCCGCCGCGACTGGAGCCTCGTCGACCACCGGCTCGTATTCGGACCAAATCGCGCGAGGGAACTTGGCGCGGAGTATTCCAACCAAGCGACGACGCGTTGGCGACGAGGATTCCTCGGCGAGGAAAGCCAAACCGGCACCTTGCGAGGCAACGTGCTTTTCAGAGATACCAGCGAGCATCTCGTCGACTTGGGCGCGCGACAAAACCGCCCCACCCTTGGTGTGCGCGGTCGCCCGATCGGGATCGTAGAGGTCAAGAATCGAAGCTTGGGCGAGCAGGGAGGCCGCACCACCGTTGGGCGCGTAAGACGGATTGCCTTCGACCTTCGTCGGACGTCCTTGATGGGTCTCGGCCAACAAAGGGATTGCGACCTTACGCAACGGCATCGCCGTCGCGTAATAGGCGGGTAGGCCGGGGATGATACCCTCCACGGACTTGCCGTAGGGCATGATGTACTTTTCCGGACGACGGCAACCTGCGAGCCCCACGCCACCGAGGGCGAAGGAGGCCGCCATGATCTTCATGAAGTTGCGGCGGTCGACTCCATCAATCGAATCGGCACCCTCGGGGAATTCCCGTTCGAGCTGGGCCTTGAAACCGGGCGTGCCGGCGAGCTCGTCGAGGCTGCGCCAGTACTTTGGGCCGGTCAGCTGCTCACTGGGAGCGGGAGCGGGATGTTCAAATTTGCGTTTCATCGATGGCAGCCGGAGCAGCTCTGGGGCGGTTTGACCTTCCAGTCGTGCACGAAATCAGTCGCTTTTTTGACGCCCGCCGGACCTTGGTCGGCCAAGCGCTGGGAATTAAGGTTAAATACGTCCGCCGGTTGGCGTAGGCGTGCCTCGGGGTTACGGTGACACTCCAAGCAAAACGCCATGCTCAACGGCTGCATGTGGGTCACGGTGTCCATTTCGTTGACCTTGCCGTGGCACTCCACGCACGACACGCCACGGTTTACGTGCACCGAGTGGTTGAAATAGGCGTAGTCTGGGGTGCGGTGAATCCAGATCCATGGCACCGGCGTCCCGTTCGCGTAGCTTTCCCGAATCGGGGCCAGCAGCGGGCTATTCGGTTTGATGATGCTGTGGCAATTCATGCACGTCTGGGCCGAGGGCACGTTGGAGTGGCCTGACTTATCGACGTTGGAGTGGCAGTAGCGGCAATCGAGGCCGACCTCCTGCACGTGCTTAGCGTGGCTGAACGGCACGGGCTGAACCGGCGCATAACCGACCCGGGTGTATTTGGGCGTCATGTAGTACGTGACGCCCGCGGTGGCGATGCCAGCCAGCAGAACCAGATAGATAACGATCTGGAGCGGCAGTTTGTTCGCCGATTTCGGGAAGAGTTTCGACATGTGCGAAAAGTTTTCCGCTGAGACGATTAAGCGAATTCCCCGCACCCGCAGCCCCGGGTCGCCCGGTTAAAATCCATGCCGAACGCGCACTCCAAGCGCGCGCTTCGGTCAGCGGCGGCGCCGAGCTGCTGCGCAAAGATATGCTTTCGGGTTGAGAGGGTGGTCACGGGTGAACGGTGGGAACGGCCAAAATCGCGGCTGAAAGAAGGGAGCGTGCTTTCGCTTGTAAACCAAAATTTCGGTGAGATTTTTCCGGCGGACAGAAATTAGAGCCGCCGACATCGTGATAAGCCCGAGCTTATTACCCCAATAAGCGGAAGACATCGCGCCTGGGACCCAATCGTCCGGCCCAAACTACTCCACCAAGCGATTCCCGCCACAGAGGCGCTTCGGCTGAACTCATGCCGCCCCGATACATGCCGTTGAGCTTTGGCCTCGAGTGAATTGCCGGCTCAAACAAACAAACCGTCACGCATCGGGCGGGTGTGGTCACAGCGCTGCGCGATTTCGGGGTTGTGCGTCACCAGAATCACCGCCTGCCCCTGCTCTTTCGCAAGCCGGGTCAGCAAGTCGAAGACAAGCCCAGAATTTTTCACGTCGAGATTTCCCGTGGGTTCATCCGCCAGTAGAATCGCCGGCTGATTCGCCAGCGCCCGCGCAATCGCCACGCGTTGCTGTTCGCCCCCGGACAGCTGCGTACCGAGGCGATGCGTCTTGTTGCCCAAACCGACCGACTCAAGGAGGCTGTGTGCGCGCGCCTGCATCGCGTCCGGGGTCAGGCGACCGAGCTTGCGCATCGGCATCATGACGTTCTCCAGCGCCGAAAACTCCAGCATCAGGAAGTGAAACTGGAATACGAAGCCGATGTGCTCGCCCCGCGCCGCCGTGCGGGCGAAGTCGTCGCTGTTCGACATCACCCGGCCGTTGATCTCGATCTGCCCGTCATCCGGCTGGTCGAGTAGTCCAAGAAGGTAGAGTAGCGTGCTCTTGCCGCACCCCGAAGGCCCGACAATCGCATACACGTGACCGCGCTGCGCCTCGAATGAAACGCCCTTCAAGACGTGGACCCTGCCCTCCCCCTGCCCGAGGTACCGATGGAGGTTGGTACAGCGCAGGACGCGCGCGGCGGCGGGAGTCGTGTGGGCTGAAATCGGGTTCATTGCGCCGTTCCTCGTACGATGTCACCCGGCTCGAGCCGCGCCGCCCGGCGCGCCGGAAAGAGGCTGGCGACCATCACCATGACCACCGCAGTCAAAATCGCTCCGACATAGTGGCTGGGCTCCCACGTCACAATAAAGTGATCCGTCTTAAAAATGCCGTTGATCGGCAGTGGCACCTGGCCCACGAGCCAAGTGACCCCGGCCCCGAAGGCGGCCCCCACCACGGCGCCGATTGCCAGTACGATCCCGGCCTGCCAGAGAAAAATCTGGGTGATATCCCGGCGTTCATAACCCATCGAACGCAGGATCGCGATGTCTTTGGTCTTCTCCAGCACGATCATCGCGAGCGTATTGAACATCGCGAGACTGGCGATGAGCGTGAAAACCGAGACCGTGATCATAGTCGAAATGCGCAGGGCGCGAAACACGGCCAACCACGTCTTCTCCCGTTCCTGCCAGGGTTTAACGCCGTGGTCCAATACCTGTTCCATGCGAGCGGCGTCGAACGGGGCCCGGCTCGGGTCCTCCAAGCTGATCTGCAAAAACGTGGCGCCCGTGGGTCGCTTGAGCAGAGACCTCGCCTCCGCCTGGTGCACGTAGATGTTGCTCTTGTCGACCTCGCGGTAGCCGGTCTCAAAAATCGCTGCGACATGGACCCGCCGCGAAGAACCGCGCGTGGAAATTGCAAACGAATCGCCCACCGCCAGCTGGAGCCGATCCGCCAAGACCCGCCCCACCAGCGCCCCTTTGGGCGAATTACGAAAATCATCGAGCTGCCCGTTCGTGATTTGCTCGGCCAGATCCGATACCCGCACGTAATCCTCAAGCTTAATGCCGAAAATCTGCGCATCCTCCGTCTTGAATGCACTCGTAACTTGCACGTTACCGCGAACGACCGCCGAGACCCCGCGAACATTCGGAAACTCTCGGACCGCATCCATCAACTGCTGGGGCTCCTCGATGCCCTCGATATACTTTACCCCGTCGCGCCGGGCAAAATAGGAATCACCACCGCCGGCCGCCGCCATGCTGCGCATGGTTTCCTGACGTTTGTCCTCGATGCGGATGGCGCCGTTGATCCCGAGGATCGTCTTCGTGAAAAACTGCTCGAAGCCGCTGGTCGTCGCCTGGGTGACGATGAAAAGTCCGACCCCCAGAATCGTGCACGACAGGCTCATGAACATGGCCCGTTTCTTCGCCGTAAGAAAACGGAAGGCGATGCGGAGATTGGGCGACATCACGAAGGGACGTACGCGGCCACTCAGTTGATCCGCTCAGTGCGCACGCGCTGGCCTTCGCGAAACTCTTCCAGCCGGTCCACGATCACGAGATCGCCGACCTCGAGTCCCTTGCGGACTTCGACGACGTTCAGCGCGACATAGCCGATTTCCACGAGCCGACGCTCCACGCGGCCATCCTTCACGATGTAGACCTTGTTCGAATCAAAAACCGCCCTTCGCAAAATCATCATCTGGTCGGCCCGCTGGTCGATCGTGATGGTCACTTCACCCGTGCTCTTCGGCTTCAGCACGTCGGGATCAGCCTTCACCTCGACATAAACGGTAAACCTTTGCGCGTCGTCGGCCGTTGGGAGTAGTTCGGAGACGGCACCTTCGAAATTCTGGCTGCCATACGTGAGCAGGCGAATCCGGGACAACTGACCGAGTTTTACGCGGCCAAAACTTTCCTCGCTAATCTTGGCCACGACGACGCGCTTGCGCGAGAACACGAGCGTGACCGGTTGCCCCGCGCTGATGAGTGCGCCTTCCCAGGTCATCGCCCCATCGTTGTGGATCGTGCCGTCAAAGGGCGCCACGACCTGCAGCTTCTTGCGCAGAAGCTCCAATCCGTCCATGGCGACCTTGTAATCGGCATCGCCCTTCTGATCGTCGAAATCCGTCAGTTTGAGCTTGGTCTCGATCGCGTCCACCATCCGCTGGATCGTCTTCACGTCATCCTCGGACGCATTGCCGAGTTGGAAGAGGCGCTTCACCGTATCGAGTTTCTCCTGGGCGACCTTTTTCTCCGGATTATTATCGAGGAGGATCCGGGCGCGGGCCTTGTCCGACTCGTACTTGCGCTTCGTTTCGGCAATCTGACGGTCGATCTCCGTCGTATCCATCTGGACCAGGACATCGCCCTGCTTGAAATGGCTGCCGGGCTTGAGGTTCGCGGCGACCACCTTCCCTGCGGCCTCGGACTTGAGCTCCTTAAACCCACCATCGGCCTCGACCACCACACTGCCCGTGACGGCGTCGACGGCAGTGTCACGGTTCACGGGCTTCACCCGCGCGGTGCCCTGCAGATTCTGCAGGAAGAAAAAGCCGGCGCCCGCGAGCACCACCAGCACGACACCAAGCTTCAGCAGCAAGCTACCCTTATTTTTGTTCGCGAACATGGCGGATGAAGGTTGATTTCAACACGGGATCGGCGCCGGCGAGCGCTACAAATTCACTCCAACGCCCGAGGAAAGCCGCCCGGGATTCCTGACTTTTTGCGTCGGCCTGCCGCACGCCGTTTTCCGCGCGATCGATGTCACCCTTGGCCTGATTACCGAGACCGACCTCCTCGGCGGTGCGGCGCTTGGACTCCAAGGCGAGCGAGTGGCGGATTTCCGAGAGGTCCAACTGCTCGGCATCGAGCCTGAGCGAACGCTCCAGAATCTGCACATTTTGCAGTACGCCCTCCGCCTCGATCACGAGGCGGCGCTCCTGCACCCGCTTGTTGGCGAGGGCTTCGCGCACGGCCCCGCGGGTCGCGAAGCCGTCGAAGATATTCCACTGCGCGTACACGCTGACGGTGCGGCGCTGGATGCCCTGCTGATTGACCGCGTTGCCGTTAACGTTGGTCGAGTTCTCCAAGCTGAAGCCGGCACTGGCGAAAAATTTCGGGTAGAGCCGCACCCGTTCAATCTGGTGCCGAAGGTTGGCCTCCCGCACGCGCAGGTCATAGATTTCCCATTCCAACGTGCTCTTGGCCCCGTTACGCAGGAGGGCGGCCGACAGGGCGGTGGCCAGGCCAGGGGAAAAGGCCGGCTTCGGGATCTGGTCCGGAACCGAAGCCCCGCTGAGAGCGTCCATGCCGACCAAGCGAGCGAAACGCAGGCGGTTGGCATCAAATTCCGCCGAGGCCCGGTCGACGTCGAGTTGAACCTCCCGCAGACGGAGCTTGTCCCCTTCGTAGACGGCGGGCGAAACCGTGCCACGGTCTCGCTTTTCCGCGACGACGGCGAGGTCATCGCGCATCACCCGGATAATGTCATCGACCTGCCTCAAGCGCGCTTTCTCAACGATGAGGGATAGGTACGCCTTGCGGACGATCGTGCCGAGTTCGCGGGCCGCGAGATCGTAGCTCTTTTGTGCGACCAACAGATTAATCCGCGCCGCATCGGTCTGGTTCTTCAGCGCGCGCCAGTGAAAGAGCGCCTGGGTGACTCCGAGACTGTAGAAGAAACCGTTGTCCCGGGTCTGCGAACTCGCATTGCTGGAGATCGCGGTCTGGTTCACCGCGTAGCTCAAGTTGCCGTTCACGTTCGGCAGGCGCGAGGCGTTGGCGATGTCGAGCTTAGCCTCGCTGACCGCGCGCTCAAACTCCGCCGCCACGACCTGCGGAGAACGGAGGAACGACGTCTCGAGGATCGCCTTCAACTCGGGCAGATAATCCTCCGGCATCGTGCCCGTGATATCACCGGTCTGCGCCGCGGCACCCGTCGCGAAAAGGAGCGCCAGCACGAGGACGGCGCACGAGGCGACACGTTGGAACAAGGGACCGGTCAACGCCATGGTGGGACGCAAGATTCGAGGGGGCAGACGGCTGGATTTCCAGAGCGATTGCAACCCATAATCTTGAGCCTCGCGTTGCACGCGGGCCATCGCCAGCTAAGAAGCGCACGTCGCGCGCCGCGCCCCGCAATGCCGTCCGAAATTTCCGCCCTCGCCCACGAACACTTGGAACGCGTCCGAGCCTTTTATGACGCCGCCCCCACCGACTCGCTGGCCGGTGCACGCGCCTACCGGGCGTTGCTCGCCCGATACTACAACTTGCTGATCCCGCCGGATGCCAGCGTGCTCGAAATCGGCTGCGGCTCCGGTGAACTGCTCGCTCAAATCCACAGTGGGCGAAAAACGGGGATCGACCTGTCCACGGTGCAAATCGAAGCGGCGCGGCGCCGTCTGCCGGACGCGACATTTGTGGTGCAGGCGGGCGAACTGCTCGAGCTTGGGAACACCTTTGACGTCATCATCGTCTCGGACGCGCTCAACCTGAGCGCCGACGTCCAAAATCTGTTTGAACGCCTGCACGCCGTCTCGCACCCGGATACACGCCTGCTCATCAATTTCCAAAACACCCTTTGGCGGCCACTGCTCTCGCTGGCTAGGCGCTTGGGGCTTAAGTCGCCGCAGCCCCAGAACAGCTGGCTCGCATCATCGGACGTACTGAATCTGCTCCGCCTCGCCGGTTGGAGCCCGGTTTTCCGTCAGGGGCGCATTCTGGTCCCGTTTCACCTACTGGGCCTCGGCGGACTCCTCAACCGTTGGTTGGCGCCGTTGCTACAGTGGTTCTGCCTGACAGTCTTCTTCGTCGCCCGGCGGGACCAAGCTCATGGGGGCAAGCCGCTCACGGTCTCGGTCGTCATTCCGGCCCGCAACGAGGCCGGAAACATTCCCGCGGCCATCGCCCGTACGCCGGAAATGGGCGCCGGGACGGAGCTGATCTTTGTGGAGGGTCACTCGCGCGACGACACCTGGGGTGAGATTCAGCGGGCGGCGGCGGCCCATCCCCACCGGAAAATCAAGATCCTGCAGCAAACCGGACGCGGCAAGGGCGACGCCGTCCGCGCCGGCTTTGCCGTGGCGACGGGCGACGTCCTGATGATTCTCGACGCCGACCTCACGATGCCCCCGGAGGAATTGCCGAAATTCTACGACGTGATCGCCAGCGGTCGCGCGGAATTCGCCAACGGCGTGCGCCTGGTCTATCCGATGGACGAGAAGGCCATGCAGTTCCTGAATCTCTGCGCCAACAAAGCCTTCGGCCTGATCTTCAGCTGGCTCCTGGGCCAAGCCGTCAAAGACACGCTTTGCGGCACCAAAGTGCTCACCCGCGATCACTATCACCGCATCGCGGCTAATCGCGCGTATTTCGGCGATTTTGACCCGTTTGGCGATTTCGACCTCCTCTTCGGGGCCGCCAAGCTGAATTTGAAGATCGCCGACGTCCCGATCCGATACCGCGAGCGTACGTACGGCACGACCAATATTCAGCGCTGGAAACACGGCTGGCTCCTCCTCCGCATGGTGATGTTCGCCGCCCGCAAGCTTAAGTTCGTCTGACCAGCGCACCGGGGAGCCTCGTCGCTGTTTTCACCTTTCAAACTCCCTGATTCGACCGCATCAGTTCGATTGAGATGAAAGTTCCGATCCTCGATCTCAAGCCGGCCTACGATGAGTTACGGGCGGACCTGGACGCCGCCTACCATCGGGTCATGGAATCGGGCTGGCTCCTACTGGGTCATGAGCTCGAGGCCTTCGAAGCCGAATACGCCGCCAGCGTGGGGACAAAGTATTGCATCGGCGTCGCCAACGGCCTTGAGGCCATGCAATTGGTGCTGATGGCCCGAGGGGTCGGGCCAGGGGATGAAGTCATCGTACCGTCACACGGCTACATCGCCACTTGGCTGGCAGTCAGCCATACCGGCGCCCGGCCGGTGCCCTGCGAGCCCGATCCGACCACCTACAATCTGGATCCCGCCCGACTTGAGCCGCTGCTGACGCCGCGAACGAAGGCGATCCTGCCGATTCACCTCTACGGACAGACCGCAGATATGAATGCCATCAACGGGATAGCCCGACCACGTGGAATTTTCGTGCTCGAAGATGCGGCCCAGTCGCACGGCGCCCTCTGCGGCGGCGGCGCGGCCGGAAGCCTGGGGGATGCCGCCGGCGTCAGCTTTTATCCGAGCAAGAACCTCGGAGCCTTGGCCGACGCCGGGGCGGTCACCACCGGCGATGCCGCTCTGGCGGACAAAGTCAGGCACCTGCGGAATTACGGTTCAAAGGTCCGCTATCACAACGAGTACCTCGGACTGAATTCCCGTCTCAGCGAACTTCAAGCGGCCTTCCTCCGGGCCAAGCTACCCAAGCTCGCGGCGTGGAACGCGCGGCGCGTTTGCCTTGCCCAGCGCTATCTTGATCAACTTGCCGGCGTCGGCGACTTGGTCCTGCCACGGGCTCCCTCGTGGGCCACACCAGTATGGCATTTATTTGTCGTCCGCACCAAGCAGCGTGACGCATTGCAAAAGCATCTGGCCGCGGCCGGTATCGGCACCGGCGTGCACTACCCGATTCCACCGCACCTCGCGCCGGCCTATGCTGGAGCCGGCTGGCGCCGGGGAGATTTTCCCCTCGCCGAGCAATTTGCCGATGAAGTCCTGAGCCTACCCATCGGGCCACACCACCAGCCGGAACAAATCGACGCGGTCTGCCACAGCCTGCGCTCGTTTTTTCAAAGCGGATGACCACCGCGCCTTCGAATCCGGTCATTTTCAGCGGCACCGACCTGTTGCCGTCGAACTGGCTGCGGGAAGCCCAAGACGGACCGGTCCGCACGTTCAATCCCGCGCTGCTGCGCGATGGTGCCGGCTGGATCTTTGCCTACCGGGTGGTCGCCCCCGACGGTCGACGGAGGCTCGGGCTTTGCCGCCTCGACGCCAATCTGGAGGTCGAGGATGGGTCACAGGTACCGTTGACGGATTTCGTGCAGTTCCGGCGCGACCACACTTACCCAGAGGTTGCCACGCAGTGGTTCGCCGACCCTCGTCTCTACCGCTTCGGCCAGCGCACCTTCGTGTATTGGAACTCCGGTTGGCATGAGCCCCACAACTGCCAGTTCCTGCAGGAACTCGACCCGGTGTCTCTCCTACCCCGCGGTCCCGCCCGCGAATTGGCACTGCAGGGCGAACGCCAGAAGCTGGAGAAGAACTGGACCTTTTTCTCACCGGACGACGACGGTGAACTTTTCGCGGTCTACTCCATCATGCCGCACCGGATCCTGACGTTCAGCCTGGCGGGTGACAACGAGGTGGTTTTTCGGGATCTCGCCCGCACCGAGTGGGACCTGAACACCTACCCCGCCAATCACGGCGGTTTGCGTGGGGGCAGCCCCCCCTTCCGTCACCAAGGGCAGTACTGGGCTTTTGCCCACTCCGTCCACACCTCCCCCGAAGGCTACCGCTACGCGGCCGCCGCCTATAGCTTCAGCCCGGCATTCCCCTTTGCGCCGACTTCGAGGCCACACGCCCCGCTTCAATTAGGAAATCCGTTTGGTTCAACGAGGATCAATGAGCGTCTGAATCCCGCCGTGGGAGAGGTGATCTATCCCTGCGGCGCAGTCCACGACGGGCGGCAGTGGCTAATCAGCTACGGCATCAACGACGAGACATGCGCCATTGGTCGCATCGATCATGCGGACGTCGTGCGCTCGGTCGAACCGATCAGTGCCCGCGGTTCGAGCTAGATAACCGGGGCAATCCTTGGCAGGAGTGCGGGGATGATAAAACGACTCGTCACGGCTCTCGTGGTCAATCCATGCCTGATGGTCACGGGTCTCTGGGCGCGCCGGGAGCTGATCGGTGAATTCACGCGTCGAAATATCGAGCTCCGCCATCGCGGCAGCCGCCTCGGTGCGCTCTGGGCTTTGATTAACCCACTGTCGATGCTCGGACTCTATTTCGTCATCTTCGGAGTCATCTACAACACGCGCTTCGGCGTACTCAAGGGCGAGACGGGCTATGACTGCCTACTCGCGATGTTCCTAGGCCTGAGTCTCTTTCACGCTTTCTCGGAAACCCTCTCGTGGGCCCCGAGCCTGATCACGTCGAATCCGAACTACGTGAAGAAAGTGGTCTTTCCTCTCGAGGTGCTGCCGGTCTCGTACATCGGCGCAGCCGCATTTCACCTGGTGGTGAGCCTAATTCTCGTACTCGGCGGCAGTATCTTCAGTACCGCCGGTCTGTCTTGGCATGCCGCTTGGCTGCCGGTCCTCGTTCTTCCACTCCTGATGCTCTCGCTCGGTACCGCCTGGTTTCTGGCGGCGGTGGGAGTCTTTGTCCGGGATATCGGTCAGTTGAGCGCCTTCGCCGTCACGGTACTGCTCTTTGCCAGCGCGGTGATGTTTCCGGTCAGCATGATCGGCAAACAGTCGCCCGAGCTCTGGATGGTCCTCCGCTTTAATCCCGTGCTGCAAATTATCGATCTGGCTCGGCACACGGTGTTGTGGCACGAACCCCTCGCGTGGCATAAGGTCGCCTACGTTTATGGTTTTGCCAGCGTCGTGCTGCTGCTCGGCGCTGGATTCTTCTCCCTCCTCCGGCGCTCATTCGCTGAAGTGATTTAGCCAGCGGCTACGACGGGGTCATAAATTCTGTCGCTGCGCCGAAAGCGGAGTGCCCAAGTGGTGCGCTCGCCGCGACCAATCTTTGCCACCGGCGCAGAGGAGGCTACGCGAAAGTGCCCCCCCAGCAACTCCCGCTGCGGGGTCGAATCAGGCCCGGAGGCGAGCGACCTCGATCTCGTACGGGAGCCGAACGAGTCCGTGTACCACCTCGTGATCAGGTGGATTGGTTACCTCCAACACTGCAGCGTTGAGCACGCGATCCCATGTGTTGTCTTGGTCGGCTCCCGCACCACAGCCGACGTCCAGGGTATATTGGCCACCTTGGAGTTCGAGTTTGAACCGGATCGTCACCAAACAACTCCCTCCCGCCGGCAACTCCGCGACGAGCCGTTTGGCGACTCGTAAGCCTGTAGCGAATAGAACCTGCCCGTGACGGTTGCGCACCTCGCAGCCTGCGCTCACGGCCCGTACCTCGCGCTGGGCCGAAACCAACATCGTCAACTGGATCCAATCGCCCGTCACAAATGCGGCAGCTGCAGTGCCATCGCCGTGCTGCAGCCAGGCCTGAGCAATGCGCACCCCACCATCGCCGAGGCGCTCCTTCCCAAGCAAAGCGAGGGGCGGAACTTCGGGCACGTCCCGATCTGCGATTTCAGCCACCGCCTGACTCGCCTGCGGCTGATTACCTGAAATTGCCGCCATCGCGGCGACATACTCGCGCACGCAGGCTCCAGCGTCCCCCAGAAAACGTACCCGCCCACGATCAAGCCAGATGGCACCCTGGCACATGCTCAGGACGAACGATAGGTCATGGGTGACCACGAGCAGCGTCACCCCTTTGGCGACCAATTCATGGAGGCGGCGACTACATTTCTGCTGGAAGAGGATATCGCCCACACTAAGGGCTTCGTCGATAATCAGAACGTCCGGCTGCACCGAGATGGCCACGGCGAACGCCACCCGCATCATCATGCCCGTGGAATAGGTCTTAACCGGTTGCTCGATGAAGTCGCCGATGTCGGCGAAACGCACGATCTCCGCAAATTTATCGGTCATCTCCTCGCGTGAAATCCCTAGGATAGCACCCGAGAGATAGATATTTTCCCGACCGGTAAACTCCGGATTGAAACCCGAACCAAGCTCAAGCAGGGCGGTGACTCGGCCCGCAACCCGACAGCGTCCCGCGGTCGGCGCTAACGTACCAGCCAGTATCTGCAGCAACGTACTTTTGCCGGCTCCGTTGCGGCCGATCACACCAAAGGCGGATCCGCGTGGCACCGAGAAGGTCACGTCCGATAGGGCCGCGACAGCGTCGGCGGCGCTGGGCTGGTGCTCCGGCCCCTGAAAGCCGCGCAGCAACCAACGTCCCAGGGAACTATCCGGTCGATAACATTTGGACAACCCGCATACCTCAATCACCACCGCGTCGACCGATGCCGGAGGGTGAACAAGTGGAGACGGAGCGGAGGAGACCATGGATTGGTTAGACGCACATGTCCTCCCAATACCAAGAAAAAAAAAGGGCGACCGGTTTCCCGGTCGCCCTTCGCGGCGTAATATCAGTCTACAACTATCAAGGAGTCGGCGGCACGTAGGTGCCGGTGCCGTAGTTCGCCGGCGTCTTGCTGGCGAGGTCACCCGAGAGGCTCAGCGCGCTGAGGTCCTTGGTGCCGGACGCGTTCACGGTGATCGTGCCCGCGGCCTGAACCAGCTTCGGCAGGGTGATGGAACCCACGGCGGAGAGGGTCGCCGTATCGGCGAAGGCAACCACACCACCGTTGTTCACGATGGAGATATTGCCACCCGACGAGAACTGGGCCGGCTTGATGGCCGAAGAACCAGTGACGATCTTCATGTCGTTGGACTGGGAAATCGCAACGGCGTTACCCGCGAAGCGGATGGAGCCGAATTGATTGCCAGCTTGCGACAGGGTGATGTTACCCACACCGGTCTGGAAGGAAGCCTGACCACCGATGACGAGGTTGCCAGCGTTCACAATGTGACCGGTAGCAGAGGTAGCCGTGAGGTTACCGGGGATCGTCGTGGTGATGTTCGCAGCGCCGAGGACGAGGTCCGTGGTGCCGAGAACCGCCAAGGTGACGTTCTTCGCATTGAAGACCGAGCCCGAGAGGGTGGCGATATCGCTGGTCGGATCGTCGATCGTGATGTTGCCGTTGGCAGCAGTGAGGGTGACGACACCGCTACCGATGTTGCCCACTCGGCCACCGAGAACCACGCCACCAAGACCGGAGTCGATGATGTCGCCGCGCAAGCTGGTCGCGGTGAAGGTACCGTTGCCGGAACCGGTGCCCGAGAAGTTAACCTTACGCAGGTTGAGGGTGCTGGCCTCGGTGATCGATACGTTCTTGTTCAGCGCCGTGATTTCGAGGGAAACCGGGCCGAAGTTGTTGGCCGCGTCGTTCAGGGCGATGCCGTTGGCAGCCTTGAAGCTCGCGAGACCGAAGACGTTCAACGCGGCGCTCTGGGTGAGGGTATCACCAGCGATCGCGGTGAGCGAGTTGGCCGAGGAGGCATTCAGCACCAGGTTACCGGAGCTGGCGATCGCCGCCGCGCCAGAAGCCGAGAGCGTGGCCGCCTGAATGTTGCCACCGGTGGTGTTACCCGTGGTCTTGGCGGT
>CAIJFT010000106.1 GCA_903820035.1 uncultured Opitutia bacterium | reverse complement strand
GATGTGCGTGGCCCGGCCGTGGCGGATGGCGTTGGTGATCGACTCCCGCGCGATCATGCGGAGGTCGTGGACCACGGTGGCGGCCAGTGGCCCTAGCGGGTCCGCGGGCGCAAGGCGCACCTCGACGCCGTGGTCGGTGGACTGGCGGAATGCGACCGCGGTGAGCGCGGCGGTGAGATCGCCGGCGGATTCCGTCGGATCGCGGAGGTCGGAAATGAGATCGCGCGTTTCGGTTTGAATGCGCGTCACGAGGTTTCGTGACGCGGCGATCAGCTGGCGGCCCTTGTCGTCAAGGTCGCGGGTCGCCAGTGCGTCGAGCCGTAGGCTGACGCCCGCCAGTTCCTGCTCGAGGGTGTCGTGAAATTCACGGGCGATACGCTGGCGTTCCTCCAGCGCGGCCTCGGCCTCGATGCGATGCCGCAAGGCCGCGGTTTGACGGCGGACCTGCCGGCGCAGGCTTGCGATCCAAAGTCCGGCGAGGAGCGTGATACCGGCCAGCACCGCAAGTACGCTGCTCAGCCGGCGCGGAGTCCACCACGGCGGGGTGCTCAGCACTTCGAGTCCGGACGCGGCGGTGACGCGCAGGCTGATCAGGCCCGGCCGGCTCTGGAAGCCGGAACCCGAGACCGCGGTCTCGACCTGGCAGATCGCGGTAAGCCGCACGCGCGCACCGGCTGGCGGCGCCTCTTCCAGTTCCGGCAGGCGCACCGTGGCGGTGCGCTGGCCACCTTGGACGAGCAAGGTGGTGCCGTCCTCGCTCTTGAAGGCGTCGCGCACGGTCGCGGTCACGCGCACGAGGTGGCCGTCGTGCCGGCCCGGACGCTGATCGCCGCTCTTGCCGTAGAGTTCGTCGACCGAATCGATGTCGCGGGCCGCGGGCGCGGGGCCCGGCGTGCGCGCCAGCACTTCGGCATCGACGACGGAGGCGCTGAAGCGGTCCATCGAGGGGAAACCGACCACCGCTACGCGATCGCCCGGCGCGAGCGCGGCGGCACGGCCGAAGCGCACGGCGAACGCCGCGCCGGCCTGCTCGAGGTAGGCGAGTTCGCCGCCGAAGGCCGCGGTGACGATACCCTCAAGGCGGACGCGTTGCTCGCCGAGTCCGCGCACGGAGAACGCGAGCAGTTCCTCTGCCGAGAGCGCGGGAACGTCGGCCGCCGGCGGTGCGGGGGCGACCACCTTCACCTCGGTCCAGTCATTGACGCGCAG
This sequence comes from uncultured Opitutia bacterium, assembly GCA_903820035.1. Lineage (GTDB taxonomy): Bacteria > Verrucomicrobiota > Verrucomicrobiia > Opitutales > Opitutaceae > ER46. Next base: position 7,984 of record CAIJFT010000106.1, on the reverse strand, counting down.
GTACGGCTGGACGAGCTGCCGGCGCGGCGCGTTGATTTGGCCGGCGGCTAGCCCGGTAATCCGCACACGGTGGTCCACCAGCGATTGCTCCGGCGGCGGCGCGTCGAGGTGCACGTCGACCACGCGTGAACCCATCGCCAGCCGCAGGTGGCTGCGGTTGCCGGCGGCCGGCAACACCGAGCGCACGATGCCCTCGACGGCCACGCGTTGGTAGTGGTAGCGGCCGAAGTGCAGATCGTCGTAGTTCACCGGAATTCCCGGCGGCAGTTCCCGGCGCCCCAGTACGGTGAAGGTCGTATCGCCGAGGCCCGGCAGGTAGAGTCCCATGCGCGTCCGGCCGATGAGTTCGATTTCGTCGCCGACACCGGGTACGGCTGGCCCGGCGAGTCGGAAGAAGGTCGTCGAGGTCTCGTCCTGCACGAAGATCGCGGAGGGACTTTCGACGTACACGATTACCCCGCGAAGTTTTACCTGGAGTCCGCTCTCGGCTTCGCCCGGGGAGAGCGAGCGGACTTCAATCGCCTTGGTCAGGACGCGCTCCTGCGCCGCCGACGACGCGGCGAGCGCGAGGGCGCAGACGAGGGAAAAGAGGCGAAAGGGGCGGGGCATGCCGAGACGCGCGTCCAAGGTGCCGTGGAATTACAAGGCCGCCCGCCGGTTCACAACGACGTTGTTTCCGCCGGGTAGGCCAGCGCGCGCGGTTTGGGCGTGCGATTCGCGGCGCTGGGGAAAGCGCCGCTCCAGGCGCGCGCAAGCGCTCTGACCTACGCTCGGAAAAGCAAGAACCGTCTCACCCGAACAACGCCGCGATCGGCTTTCCGCCGTCGGTGATCGGGACCGGGCGCGATGCGTTCAGGAGTTCCTTGGTCGGATTGATGCCGAGCGCCGCGTAGATCGTGGCGTGGAAGTCCGGCACCGTGACGGGACTCTCGACGGGCTTGCCGGAAAAATCGTCGGTCTGGCCAAACGCCCCGCGGTGGTGCAACCCGCCGCCGGCCAGGACCAGGGAAAACGTCGACGACTGATGGCCGCGGCCGCCGCCGCCGTCGAATTGTCCGGGCCGGCCGAATTCCGTCCCGATGGCGATGAGCGTCTTGTCGAGCAGGCCCTTGGTCTCAAGGTCGATGATCAACGCCGAGAGCGCCGTGTCGAGTTCGCGGATGAGCACGTGCTGGTTGAGCTGCCCCGCGTTGTGGGTGTCCCACCCCGCGCCGTTGATGAAATTGAGATTGTGCGAGACTTCGATGAAGCGGACGCCGCCCTGCACGAGCCGCCGCGCCAATAGGCAGCGCTGCCCGAACTCGCCCCCGTAGCGTTGGCGCAAGGAACCGGGCTCCTCGGTGAGCTTGAAATGCCGCATGAAGTCGGGGCCGGCGAGGCGCAGCGCCTCCCGCTGGGCGACTTCGTAGTCGCCCACGGCCGATTCCGCGGCGGCCCGGCCCTGTAACGGGGCGAGCAACTGCTGTCGGGACGCCGCCCGGGTGGCATCGATGTCCCCCGGCGGGGTGAAGCCCGCGGGACCGGACTCGGTGTCGACAAGGTAGATGTAGCCGTTTTTGGCGCCGAGGAAACCGGGACCGCGGCTCACATTCGGGTAACCGATGAGGAGATACGCGGGGATGTTGTCGCCGACTGCGCCGCGCTCGTGGGCGATGACCGAACCGAGCGAAGGGTAGATCGTGCTGCCGCTGACCGGCCGGCCGGTGTGGACGAAATTGGTCGCGAGGGCGTGTTCGATCCCGAGCTTGTGGTTCACGGTGCGCACGGCGGTGACGCGCTCCGCGAGCCGCGCGGTCTGCGCGAGATGTTCGGTGAAGCGGACGCCCGGTACCGCGGTGTCGACCGGGGCATAGTCGGAACCCGCGACGCTCGGTTTCGTTTTTGCGTTGCCGCGCCGCTTCGGGTCGAAGGTGTCGATCTGCGCCATGCCGCCGCCGAGCCAGATGAAGATGCAATGGTCGGCCTTGCCCTTCGGGTGGTGGACGAAGCGGGTGGTTTCCGCCCCGCGCAAAGTCGGAGGCAGCGAGGCGGCGGCGGCGAGGGCGGCGGATCGGGCGAGGAATTGGCGGCGATTCATGGTGGGCTTAGCGCAGATCTTCGGCCTGCGTTCAAGGAAAGTGGGGTGGGCTTCGGAGCGGGTTGGGCGCCGCCGCGCACAAAGGCGGTGGGTGCGACAAGGCCAAGTTTCATCCAATATGCGTCCACTCCGGTGCGTTGAGCAACGCCCAGAGCACGTCTTCAAAACGGCGGCGCCACTCCGGCTCGAGCCGCGCGGTGGGGGTGTCGCCCTGGCGGGCCGCGGCCTCTTCCTCAAGGCGGAGCGAATTGGCTTCACTCTTCATGTGGTTGGACCAACCGACAAATTTGCGGCGGGCCGGCGGCTTTTCGGTGGCTTTGGCCCCGGCGACCACGCGCGTCGTGTAGCCCGGCGTGAGCGCGTCGCGGTAGAACGACTTTTCCGCGGCGGTCGGGTGTCGGGTCAGTAAGCGCAGGAAGAGCCGGTCGACCAACGCGTCGAGGCCGCGATCCTCCAGCGCGACGCGGGTCAAGTCGTGGTCGTCGCTTAGTCGCGTGAGCCAGAGCATCATCGTGCCGTTGGAGAGCAGGGCGGGCTGAAGGATATTCGCCGAGACTTCGCGCACGCCGTTGCTCGCATCGGGGCGCGCGCCGCGCCAGCCGAAGACCTCAAGCACCTCGGCCACGGCCTGGATGCGGGGCAGCATGAGGCTCGGCCGGTCGCGCTCATTCGAGGTCGAGGCCAGCATCCAGGCGCGCCGCGCCCGGCCGAGGTCGAGCGCATTATCAATGGTGCGCACGCTATCGACGTCGAGGTTGACGGCCTCGACCGAGAACGGCTTGCCGGTGGCCGCGAAGAGCGAGTCGACCAACTGCTCCGCGGCCATGCGGCGCGGTGCGGGGGCGATGAAGAGCGGGCTGGTGGCCGCGAGGGTGGCGTCGGTGGCGCGCTGATACGCGTGCGAGTTCAGGACCAGCCGGGCGATGACCTTGGTGTCGTAGCCGGAGCGCACGAGCTCGCGGCCGAGCCAGCGAAGCAGGTCGGGATGCGAGGTGACGGACTTTTCCCAGTCGCCGACGTTTTCGACGAGCCCGCGGCCCATGAAACGCTGCCAGATGCGGTTGGCCATGACCTGCGCGAAGCGTTCGTTTTGCGGCGCGGTGATCAACGCGGCGAGGCGGTCGCGGGTATGGTCGGGTTTCTCGGCGAGCGCGGTGGCCGTGGCTTCGTCGCAGAATGTCGCGAACGGCCAAGCCGGAGCGACCGACGCGCCTGGGGCGAGGGTCACCTCAATCATCGGCTCGCGGCCGCCGAGGCGGAGGTTATCCATGACGACGCTGCTGGTCGCCGGCAGCTTGATCGGCCTGGTCTGGAGCAGCGCGGAAAACTCAAACAGTTCCTTCTGCTTCCACGCGTGGGTCGGGGCGTCGTGGCAGCGGGCGCACTTCATTTCGACGCCGAGGAAGGCGGAACTCAGGATGATGCCCTTCGCGGCCATCGGGACGTCGTTCTGGGTCGCGACGCCGAAACCGGCGGGGCCGCCGAAGCGTTCGCTGCCTTCGAGCCGGACGAGCTCCGTGACGAAGAGGTCGAGCGGCTTGTTGTCGACCAGCGACTCGTGCAGCCACCAACGGAACGGCCCGGTGTTGTTCAGCGTGGGGTTGATGAGATTCGGATTCTCCGCGAGCACGTCGAGCCAGTACCCCATCCACTGGTCGGCCCAGCGCGGATCGGCGAGGAGCTGGTCGATGACGCGCGCGCGGCGGTCGGGTGAGCGGTCGGCGAGGAATGCGGCGATCTCCGGTTCGGTCGGAGTCACGCCCACGGTGTCGAGCGAGACGCGGCGCAGGAAGGTCAGGTCGTCGCTTAGTCCGGTGAGCTTGAAATGGCTGACGGCGAACTCCGGCCAGACCGCGCCCTCCTCGATCCACCGGCGCAGCAGGGCGATCTCGGCGGGCTTTAAACGTTCCCCCTTGGCGGGCATCACTTCCTCGGGATCGGTGCTGACGATGCGCTGATGGAGCGGACTCTTGGCGGCTTGGCCCGCGATGACGGCGGGGCCGTCGGCCTTGCCGCCCTTGAACGCCGCGGCGCGGTCGTCGAGTCGCAGGCCGCCTTTGACCTTCGCGCCCTGGTGGCAACTGAAGCAGTTCGCCTCGAGGATCGGTTTGATCTCGCGGTGAAAATCAACCGCTCCCTTTGGCAGCGGCGCCGTCTCAGCCTGCACCTGAGTGATCCGTTGGGCGATGAAGTGGTCGATCGCATTGTGGGCCGGAAAACCCGCGGCGAGGGCCGGCACCGGCGTGGCGGGGGTCGCGGCGAGCCAGGCGCGGGCGGACTCCCGCCTTCGATCCCAATACGGTTTCGCGGCTTCGCGCCGCGCGACCCGGGCCGCCGTGTTCATCGCCGCGAGGCGGCACCGGCGTTCGCTCTCGTAGGCTGACCAATCGACGTCGGTGTAGCGGACCTGCCGCGCTCCGGGGGAAAGCAGCTTCCACTCCGTGGTGCCGTTCAGAGCCACCGCGACGACCGTTTCTCCGAGTTCGGGGCGGAATGGTTTTTTGCTTTTGAGCTCCATGCCGCCGACGAGCGTTTCGAGGACAATGGTGGTGGGCCCGTTGAATTCCACTTCGCCCCAGACCTCGCGGTTGCCCGGCGGGGCGAAGCGGTAGCCGGGGCCGAGGTCGAGAAAGTTATCCTGCTCCTCGACGGGTAGCTCGCCGGCGTTGCCGACCGCGAACTGCCGCGGTTGGTCGAAAGGCGTCGTGAGTACGACCTTGCCTCCGACGAAGAGCCGGGCCGCGCCTCGCGCACGGAGTAGCAGCCGATGTTTACCCGGGGGCAGGGTGACTTCGGCCGAGGCGCGGACGAGGGTCGGGAACGGCCGGTCGCCGCGCACGCCGGTGCCCACGTATTTTTGCGGCAACTCGAACAGACCGAAGAGATCTTCGTCGTAGCTTTCCGTCACGAGTGCGGCGGTCGGCCAGGAATTATCCGCGGGCAGCCCCTCCTCGCAAATGTCGACCCGCACTTTTCCCGCGGGGATAGCGGCGGCGACAGCGCAAAGGGTGGCGCCGGCGAAAAGGGTAAGGATAAGGAGGAGACGGCGGGCCATGGATTCGGTGGGGGCGAGCGACGTTAACCAACGCCAGCCTGCGCGGCTTTTCACGCGCCGCGACATCCCACTTTCGTGCAGCCGAGTCAGACTTGGGTTTTGCCGGTTCAGGGCCGACAGGCGACATCCGACTGCCGCCAGGCGTCACCGTGCCTAATCCGTACGAGGGCTTGCTTGGCGGTCGCGGATCGCACGTCAAATTTGCCGGCATCAAGGTCGAAGTCGACGCGGCCGACCCGGTCGATCGAGTCGAGGATCACTTCAAACTCTGCTGTCTTCACATAACCGGCGACAACGAACGACCCGCGCCGCGGTACGGCGGGCGGGGTGCGATGGGTTTGCAGAAACTCGGCCTCGGCTCGAACCCGTTGTTTTTGCTGCTCGGGCGTTTCGTTGGCGTAGTGACCGCGGTGGTCGCCGACCCCGGCAAATTCGAGATAGGTGACCAACGCCCCGAGGCCCTGCCCGTGTGCCGCCCCGATCCACAACCGGGCATGAAGCGCGGGTACCCGGATGTCCTCCGCGCCGTGAATCGCGAGCGTGGGCGTGAGGAGATTGCCGACGGTCGTGAGGCCACCGCGGCTATGGTAGGCCTCGGCGTTGGTCTCGGGCGTGCCGCCGATCCACGGTTTCATGTGGCGAGGATTTTTGTCCCACGAGCCTTCCAACTCGTCGCGAAATTCCCCCTTGCGGTCGAAGGTGTGCCACATCGCGTAGTCGGAGATGCCCGAGGCTGACACCGCCGCGGCGAAGAGGTCGGGGAACTTGCCAACGAGCGCGTAGGTGTTGCCGCCGCCGCCGCTGCCGCCGGAGAGCAGGACCACCGCGGGAGAGACGATCCGGTCGCGGTAGTGCGTGCGGGCGAACGTCACTGCGTCGACGACATCCTGCAGTTCCCAGCCGTTGCAATCAGGGTTGCCGGTCGCGTCGCCGCGGCCGCGCATCTCGGGTTCGATCACGAAATATCCCTGGTCCGCCTTGCTCGGGATGTTGTCGCTGTGCGGGGTTTTTACCTGACCGTGCCAGCCGTGCATCTTGACGAGCAGCACGCCGGACGACGTCGCGCAGCCGAAACGGGCGAACAGCCGCAGCGCGGGATCGCTGGTCGAGGGATATTCGCGGTACTCGCGGAAGGCGGCGCCGGCGGTGGGCGCGGTTGGCGCGGCGGCGTTGGTTCGGCTGCCGGCGAGAGCGAAAAAAACGACGGTCAGCAGGCAGCGAGGTAGAAAGGAGAGCATGGGGAGTGGGTGGTTAGAGGAGTGGAATCGGCCGCGGTTTAAGGTTTTTGCGCCGGCGGTGAACCCAAAAGATCCGCGGCTTGAGCCGCCACCGCGGCGTCGTAGCCGGCCAGCGCCGCCTGACGCTTCGTCGCGTCGCCGGCGGCGGTTTTAATCACGCGCGCAGCATAGCCGCGCGCGGCCGTGAATGTTCCGTCTCCGTCCGCGTCGAGCCAGACCGGATTCGTCGCGCCGACTAAGCGCGGCACGAAGGCCTTTGTCGTCGGCTGATAGGGCCGGGGCGTTTCCCAGTAAGGCGCGGTGACGCCTGGGCCGGTGGCGATCGCCACGAGGTGGATGTCGTGGCGCGGCCGCGGAATCCGCCAGAGCAGGTGCGCTTTCGTGGTCCGGTCGGTCGCCGCGATTTTTTCTTCCCGGAGCAAGAGGCCGTTGGCGAACAGCGCAACGTGGTCCGCGTGCACCCAGGACGGACCGACCACCTCGATCTCCACGGCAATCTCAGCGCCGAGGCCGGTTGCGAGATCGCCTACGCCGAAGCGGCCGTCGACCTTGATTTGGGTCAGCAGCCCGAAGCTGACCAGCAGTCGTCCCGCGCGGTAGCTTGCCCAGACCTCTTCGAAATCGATGCGATCCGGTGAAGGGGCGCGGCACACCACGTAGGTGCGCGCCTGGCCGAGGATAAACTCGCTCACGGTGTGGGTGTCGCTTGCCGCGATTGCAGCGATGCGGTGCCCGCGGTTAAGCAGGGCAAACCAATCGTGGAAGAGTAGCAGCGGATCCGATTGCAACGCGGCGGAGGTCACAACTTCGACGGCGTCGCAGGCGGGGTTCGGATCGGATTTTAAGGCGCCGCTGACCGGATCGAAGTTGTCCGCGCCGAATGGCGTGAATGTGCCGTGCAGGTCGCGCGGGTGGTTCAGGGTCACGACTCGGGCGCCCGTGACTTGGCGGATGTGGGCGAGCAGGTGCGGCCAATCGGCGATTTTCACGTCCGGTACCGGCCCGTTCAGCGCCACGGGAAAGGCGTTGAAGTGGCCGACGGGCGTCGTGATTTCGTTGCCGACAATTGACCTGAAATGCGCGGCTACGCCCTGGCGGGCGGCGGGTTCGCCGAAGTCCGCGTGGTGGTTGTGGTCGGTTGCGACGGCGAGTTCGATGCCCTCGCCGGCGATCGTGAGCATGCGTTCTTCGACCGTGGCGTCGCCGTGTTTGCTAAAGGTGACCGTGTGGATGTGCGAGTCGGCCGCAATGAGCCCGGGCGTCGGCACCTCCCGATCCAGCCGCAGTGCAACGCGACGGTGTTCGCCCGCGTTGACGGCGAGTGTTTGCGTCGCGACCCCGTATTCAAATCCCCGGGTCGCATAGAGGGTGTAGCGGCCCGGTGGAACCCGCAGTATGGCCCGGCCGTCGCCGGTGTAGACTACGCCGGTGCGCACCGCGAGGCGCTGGTCGGGCGCCGCGGCGAGTGGCACCAGCGCGGACTCGACGTCGACCAGCGTCAGCCGGCAGGGCACCGCCGCGCCGTTTTCGGTCACGCCGATTTCGACGGTGCACTGGCCGAGAAAGTCGTCGCGGGGCCGCGTCACGAGGGAGATTTCGCCCACGACGATGTCG
>CAIJFT010000105.1 GCA_903820035.1 uncultured Opitutia bacterium | reverse complement strand
TGGCTTCAGGCGGCCGCCCCACCCCTCTAGGACGCCATCCCGGTCGGGCTCAAGCGCAGCGCGCGAACCAGGGCGCTTGGTTCGCGCCGTTTTGCGCTTTCGCGTGAGGTCGATCGAGCCCCTATCCGTAGGTCGGTCCTGCGCCTCTTTCTGCCGGGGCAGGGGTGCGGAGCAAGCGACGAGGTCATGGCGGAATGACCCTGAGATCATGGAGCGTTTCGTCCCCATGTGGAGCGGAGCCGCAAATCACCTCAGGCGATCAAGCCAAGCGCAAGGGACCGATCCGAGTGGCCGCCAAGAGACACCAAAATCGGCCGCTCCGCCGCAACTTTACACGGGCCGATGCGCGGGCGGCCCTGCCGGGTGGGCGCCTTAAGCCAGCACCTTCAGGAAATTGGAGCCGGCGTTGAGGGCATCGAACGCGTGCAGGCCGAACCGTCCGGTCAGGTCTACGCAGGCTTCGATGCCGCGGGCGCTGTTGCCGCGGGCGTCCAATCGGGGCGAATACGTCGCCAGACCGATCTGGCGGTTGACGACCGCCATCAGACCGCCGCTGACGCCGCTCTTGGCGGGAACGCCGACCCGGTAGGCCCATTCGCCGGAGTAGTCGTACATGCCGCAGGTGAACATCACCGCCAACATCTGCTTCATCGTTGGCGCCGAGAAGACCTCCGCCCCGGTAACCGGGTGACGGCCGAGGTTGGCGACGGTGGCGCCCATGAGCGCGAGGTCCCGGCAGGTGACGAGGATGGAACACTGGCGAAAATAGACATCGAGGGCGGCTTCCGCTTCGTCGTGGACCATCCCGAAATTCAACAGCAGGTGGGCGATGGCCCGGTTGCGGTGGCCGGTGCGGCGTTCGGATTCGTACACCGCCTGGTCCAGCTCGAGGGTCCGGCCGGCGGCGGCGCTGAGCCGCTCCCGCAGCAGCTCGAACGTGTCGGCTCCGTGCTTCGCGTGAAGCAGGGCCGTGGTCGTGATGGCGCCAGCGTTGATCATGGGATTGCACGGCCGGTTGGTGCCCGCCTGCAGCTCAATGGAATTGAAAGCGTCTCCGCTGGGTTCGACTCCGACGCGGCGGCTGACTTGCTCATCGCCGAAGGCCTCCAAGGCCAGGGCGAAGACAAAGGGCTTGGAAATCGATTGAAGGGTGAACCGCTGGTCGCAGTCCCCGGCCGAAAAAATCCGGCCGTCGGTCGTCGCGACGCACACGCCGAAATGGTCGGGGTTGGCCTTCGAGAGCTCCGGAATATAGGTGGCGACTTCGCCGTCATCGCTCGTGCGGTAGTGCGCGTGGATTTCCTGGATGGCGGCTTGGAGGTCGCGTTCAGAGGCCTCCCGCAGCGCGGCGGATGCGCGCGGCATGCGGCTGGAAGGCGGAGCGCCCGGGCCCGACTCGACGTGCAACACGTCTAACAGGCCGGTGAGGGCCAGTACTTCACGCACGTGGGGCCGCACGTGTTGCAGTGTGATGCGACCGCCCCGGGCTTTGCCTTGCTGGGCGGCGAGGAGCAAGACGCGGATGCCCGCGCTACTCAGGTATTCCAGTGCGGTGCAGTCGAGGATCAGACTCTGTGCGCCCGCCGCGTAAGCGTCTTGCAGCGCTTGGCCGACGGCCGGCGAAGCGGGTCCGTCCAGCCGGCCCCGGAGGATGACAACGGTGGCGGTTTGCGGGTCTCCTGATCCGGTCGGCGGTGGGTGCATGACCCGAGCGTTCGGCACCGACCTTGAACCGGCAATACGTTTTCTGCCGGAGCCGCAGATGGGCGCACGCCACGGGTCAGGTCATGAAATTCGACCATGAGCTGAATGCGCCGGACGCGACGTTCCCCCCTTTGAGTTCCAGCCGCGATTCGCGCTAGGACTCTATTTCCTTCCACCCGGCCGGACGACTCACCCCAAGAGGGTCCCCTTCAGCACAAGGTCACGCGAGGCCGCGAAGGGCGTGAACCGGAGGGCTTGGCTTCGCGCGCTTCGCAGCTTCGCGTGAGCTGCCTTGGCGTTGGGCAACGGCATAGGGTCATGTGGACATTTTACTCCCTCCCCCGCGTGGTCGGTTGCCCTTTCGTGTGTGAAATCATCCTCCGGAGCGGTGCGTTCCGCATGGGTCATCTTGCGACGAGCGAACATGGGCTTGGGTCAACCCGGCACCGTCCACAAAACTTCGGTGGGCTAAGTGTTGTGACGGCTTTCCGGGCCGGTTTAGGGCAAAATGTACACATGACCCCGTCGGGGCGGGTTCCCCTCGCGCGCGGAGGCGCGGAATTGTGACTTGCGGCGCCAAGTTGATCGCATTGCGATGCGCCTCGTTCACCGGCGCCGGGGGGAGCGGTGCGGTCGGCTCTGGCGCCCGCCCTCCGCGCGACCACTTCTACGCTTTCTTCCGGTGAAACTCCCCCCGTCCGTCCGCTTTATCCCGCGCTTACCCCCGCCTATGAAATCCCCTGTTCTCCTCGCCCTCGCTCTTGGCGCGTGCCTCGGCGCTGCGACTCAGCTTTCCGCCCAGACCGTTGCCGCCGCGGCGCCGGCCGCGCCCGAGGGCGTCGTCGAGTTGAGTCCATTCACGGTGAATACAAGCAGCGACGTGGGCTACGCCGCGGCCAACACGCTCGCGGGCAGCCGGCTCAACACCAAGCTGCGTGACACGGCGAGCTCAGTGTCCGTCTTCACGCGCGAATTCCTCGACGACCTCGCCATCACTGATCTGGCGCAGTTGCTGGAGTACTCGGTCAACTCCGAGATGGACAACAATTCGCAGGGCGCCGCCTCCGAGCAGAACCGCATCATCGGCGGGCATGCGCTCTCGGCGGGTATCCAGGTGCGCGGGCTCCTCGCCAGCGTGGGTCAGGATTACTTCACGAGCATTTCGCCCACCGACCCTTATCGCGTCGGCCGGATCGACGACGCCCGCGGTCCCAACAGCATCCTCTTCGGCATCGGTCAGCCAGGTGGGCTTCTCAACCAATCCTCGATCATCGCCAGCCCGTACCGCAACAGCGGCCAACTGCGCTACGGGCTGGGGTCTTGGGCGCGGCAGCGGGCGGAACTCCAACTCAACCGGGTGTTGGTCAAGGATCGGCTCGCGTTCGCGCTGGCGGGGCTGCACCAGGAGAACGGCGGCTGGCGGATGTTCGATTTTCAGGACAAGCGTCGCGTCTTTGGATCCGTCACGTGGCGGCCGCACCGGAACCTCACGCTCACCGCAATGGGCGAACGCGGACGCGACAGGACCGCCGTCGTGCGCTCATTCAGCGACGGCGAGCAGGTGCTCGCGTGGTACGACAACCGGCAAGTGTTCGGCGTCGACGCGGTCACGTTTACGCCCGTCGGCACGACGGCGGTTAACGCCGCGCAACAGGCCGTGGGTGTCACCAGCCGCGACGGCACCATCGGCGGTACCAATCACCGGGTGACGTTCGTCGAGAACGACGGCACGTTCTTCGACGCGATCGGCACTTACCTCTCGAGCAGCTACAATAACGCCGCCGTGCGCGCACCAGACGGCACGCGCGGCGCCACGCTTGCGGTCTTCCGGATCTACGACCCAAAAGTTTTCCCGCTGAACGGTAACGCCGTCGGTCCCGGCATGTACCGCGACCAGTACCTGCACAACTACACCGTAACGCTCGACTGGCAGCCCGCCCCCAACCTCATCTTCAACCTCGGCCAGAATTACCAGTGGACTGGCGCGGAGGTGAACCTCATGAACGGCACCTCGCCGATGCTCCGCGGCGACGCGAACCGCACCTTCGGCGTCGGTGGTCCGGCCAACCGCTACGCGGGTCGGATGTATTTCGACGGCACGTGGACGCGCGACATGCACTCCGGTGACAGCCGCGAGTCGCGCTTGTCCGCCTCCTACACGCTCGATCCGAAGTCGAAATGGCTCGGCTCGCACCGGCTTGCCGCTTCGGTTTCACGCCAAAAGGTCCACGACCGGCGCGCGAATTCATGGCTCGTACTCGCGGGGCGGCCGTTCAACACCGACCCGAGCAACGCCAACAACCGCGTGACCGTGCGAAATTACCTCACCGAGGGCAGCTACGAGACGTACCGCGCGGGCGACTGGCGCGCGCTGCCGGCGTCGGTCACCTTCGGTGGTCGCACCTACCAGACGACTTACGCGAACGTCGCCGGCGGGGGCGCCGACAACGGGGGGATGGAGCAGAGGCTCGATTCGCGGATGCTTGCGACGCAGAGCACGTTCTTCGACGGCCGGCTCGTTACGACGATTGGCTACCGTCAGGACCGGGTGAAAAATATCCAGCTCGGCTACGTCAACGATCCGCTGCAGGGCGACGTGGTCGATGTCGATCCCGCGCACGGCAAGCCGAACTACTTCGAGGGCCAGACGCGCACCGCCGGCGTCGTGCTGCATGCCACGCGCTGGCTTTCCCTCATCGGCAACAAGTCTTCGAATGTCGGTATCCCGCCGCTGGCGCGCACCGTATTTCCCGACGGCAACCTCTCGCCCCTTTCGAAGGGTGAAGGCCAGGACGCCGGCCTCGGCTTCGACCTGCTCGACGGTCGGCTGTCCGCCCGCGTCGTTTACTTCACGGGCCGCGAGATCGGGCGCGTCACCCAGCCTTTTACGCCGACGTTAACCGCCGCCAATACCCGGGTGATGGATGCCTACGCGACCGTGTTGGTCGGGGCCGGGCGTCCGTACTCCGCGACCGAGTGGGACCCCATCCGCCGGCAGTACACGCCGGGGGCCAATTCGGTCCGCTCGGACTTTGATGCGAAGGGCTACGAAGCGCACCTCACCGCCAACGTCACGCGCAACTGGAGGCTCGTCGCCAATTATTCCTACACCGACTCCGGCCGGGTGGAGATGGCACCCGAGGCGATCGCGTTCTACGGCTTCAAGCGGGCCGATGACGTGCTGCTGGCCCAGCCGGTCACGCAGGACGCCACGGGTCGTTTTGTGATCAACCCCAATGCGATCGAGTCCGGTGGCGCCGCCGCCAAGTGGATCGAGTTGGGGGCGAAGGCTCCGGACGCGAACCCCTCGGCGTTGGTCACCTCCAGCGGTTCGACCGTCGCCCGCGAGATCTTCGATTTGGTCCAGGCGTTCAACGACGAACGCGAGGCGCAGATCAAGCGCTGGGGCGTGCGGCCGCACAAAATCAGCCTGTTCACCGCGTACGATGTGCGCGGCGGCTGGCTCGACGGCTTCACGATCGGCGGCGGCTGGCGCTGGCGGAGTGCCAATGTCATCGGTGAAAACTCCAAGGGTGAGGAGATCAGTGGGAAGCCGATCACAGCGGCCGACCTGATGCTGGGCTACACGCGTAAATTCCGGGCCCTCCCCGGGCGCGTCCGTTTCCAGATGAACGTCGCCAACCTGCTCAACCAGGACGGCATCATCCCGTCGCGGATTGCGACCGCCGCCACCGCGCCCGACGGCTATGTGCTCCCGGGCGGTCGCGGAATCGCCTACACGCGCTACGATCTCGTGCAGCCCCGCGAGGTGCGCTTTACGACCACCTACTCGTTCTGAGCCGCGCTGGAACGGTAAACGGACGGTTGGTCGTGCCGGCGGCGCAGCGTACCCCCTAGCGTTTTCAGAAGGAGGGTAGCCGCGTTGGCGCGCAGCGACCACCTGGTCCTCGGGCGCGAACCGGAGGGCTTGGCTTCGCGCATTCGCGTGCGCGGCCTTGGCGGCAACCGCGGGGAGCACGCGAGCATTGGCAAATGCGTCGGTGCGGTATGGAGTGGGTCTCTCCCCGCCATGATTCGCCCACTCTTTGCGTTCGGTGCCTCGCTCTTGCTGTCGTTGACCTTGGCCGGGGTCGATGCTCCGGCGCCGTACGGCCCGCTGCCGACCCCGCGGCAGCTGGCGTGGCACGACTTGGAATTCTACGGGTTCGTGCACTTCACGGTGAACACGTTCACGGACCGCGAGTGGGGCTACGGCGACGAAAAGCCCGCGGTCTTCAACCCGACGGCCTTCGACGCCGACCAGATCGTCCGGACCGCGCGCGACGCGGGCATGAAGGGCCTCATCCTCACCGCCAAGCACCACGACGGCTTTTGCCTTTGGCCGTCGCAGTACACGGAGCACTCGGTGAAAAATGCACCGTGGAAAAACGGCCGCGGCGATGTCGTGCGCGAGCTCGGCGAGGCCTGCCGGCGCGCGGGGTTGAAGTACGGGCTCTACCTCTCGCCCTGGGATCGCAACCACCGCGATTACGCGCGGCCCGAGTACCTGACTTACTACCGCAACCAGCTGCGCGAGCTGCTCACCAACTACGGTCCGCTCTTTACGTTGTGGTTCGACGGCGCGAACGGCGGCGACGGCTTTTACGGCGGCGCCAACGAAAAACGCGGCATCGACAACCGCTCGTATTACGACTGGCCGAACACGTGGAAGATGGTGCGCGACCTGCAACCGATGGCGTCGCTATTCAGCGACGCGGGCCCCGACTTCCGCTGGGTGGGCAATGAGAACGGCTTCGCGGGCGAGACCTGCTGGGCCACGCTCGATATGACCAAGCCCAATCGCTATCCCGGCGGCGGCTCGGCCGGCCTGAATTCCGGCGAACGGCCCGGCACGCAATGGCTGCCGGCGGAGTGCGATGTCTCGATCCGCCCCGGCTGGTTCTACCACGCCAGCGAAGACGCCGCCGTGAAGTCGGCCGCGCAGTTGCTGGATATTTACTACAGGTCGGTCGGTCGCGGCGCCTGCCTTAACCTCAACCTCCCGCCCGACCGCCGTGGAGTGATTCACGAAAACGACGGGCAGGCGCTGCGGGAATTCCGCCGTCTGCTCGACCTCACGTTTGCGCATAACCTCGCCCGCGACGCGCGGGTGACTGCCGGGGTGGCGCGCGGCGGGGACCGGCGGTTCGCGGCGGCGAATGCGATCGACGGCGATCGCGCGACGTATTGGGCGACCGACGACGCCGTGACCACGCCGGAACTCGTGTTGGAATTTCCCGCGCCGGTGACGTTCAACGTCGTCGACCTCCGCGAGCACCTGCCGCTCGGACAGCGCATCGAAGCCTTTGCGGTCGATGCGTGGCGGGACGGCGCATGGACGGAGATCGCCGCCGGCACGAGTATCGGCAACCGCCGGCTCGTGCGCGGGGCGCGGGTGACGACGGCGAAGGTGCGGCTGCGCATCACGCAGGCCGCGGTGGCACCGGCGCTCGCGGAGTTCGGACTCTACGCCGAACCCGATCTGCTGGATGCGCCGACCGCGGTGCGCAACCGCCAGGGGTTCTTGGCGCTGCACGGCGCGACCGCCGCGACCGTGGTGCGCTACACGACGGACGGCGCCGAGCCGACCGCGGCGTCGCCGCAGTACGCTGCGCCGATTCCGTTCGCGCAGGGTGGCCTGATCAAGGCGCGGACCTTTTCGCCCGACGGCACGCGTGCGGGCGCGACGGTTACAAAGCTGTTCGGTCTGTCGAAGTCGCGGTGGAAGGTGCTCGCGCCCGCGCCCGACGGCCGGCCGAAAGATTTGCCGCGGCAGATGGTCGACGACGCGCTAGCGACGGTGTGGCATGCGCCCGCGCCGGGGCGGGTCGAAGTGACGGTTGATCTGGGTGACGCGCTGACCTTGCGCGCGCTGACCTACGGCCCGCCGGCCGATCGCGCGGCGGGGGCGCCGGTGAATCGGTATGAATTCCTCACGAGTCGCGACGGCAGGACGTGGACGACCGCGGCCGCCGGTGAGTTTGCGAACATCGCGGCGAATCCCATTGAGCAGACGGTGCGCCTCGCCGCGCCGACGACCGCGCGTTACGTGCGTTTCGTAGCGCTGCATACCATTGATGACGCTCCGGCGGCCATCGCGGAGATCGGGGCGACGATCGACTGATAAAGTTGAACAGGGAGGGGAGGGGCGGAAGGGAAAGGGGTGTCTGTCCGCCAGGCTTCCCGCTTCCAAACGACGGAAGGTCCCTGCGCTCCCAGGGCGACGGGGCTGATCCGGTCTCGCAACATTCAACGCGGCTCCGCATTGCCAAGCGCCGCAACGTGGCCTTTTTTCGGCATCCCCACATGAAAGCTCTCGGCATCGACATCGGCGGGTCCGCCATCAAAGGCGCGCCCGTGGACACCACCACTGGAAATCTCCTCGCGGAGCGACATCGCATCGAGGTCGACAAGGATATGCCGCCCGTGGTGATGGCGCGCGTGATCGGACAGATTGCGCAGCATTTCAAATGGCGTGGTCCAATCGGCATCGGCTTTCCCGGGGCGATTGAGGGGACGACGATCCGGACGTCGGCCAACCTGCATCCTAAATTCGTCGACTGTGACGGCGCAAAACTGTTTGGCCGCGCCACGGGTTGTCGGGTGGCGATGATCAATGATGCCGCCGCCGCGGGGGTGGCGGAGATGCACTGTGGGGCGGGGCGCGGGTTCATGGGCAAGACGCTCCTGCTCACGCTGGGCACCGGGGTCGGAACCTGCCTCGCGTACCAAGGCGTGGTTGTGCCCTTGGAAATGGGGCACCTGCCGTGGCGGGGCGGGAAGTCGGCGGAGAAGTTTGTCGCGGCTTCGGTGCGCGAGAAAAAGGACCTCTCGTGGCACGAGTGGGGCGGCCGGTTGCGGGACTACATCGGGGTGATGGAGAATCTGCTTTGGCCGGAGCTCATCATCATCGGCGGCGGCGTCAGCGCGAAGCACGATAAGTTTTTTAAGTACATCAAGCCGCGGGCGCGGCTGAAGCCGGCGGAATTCCTGAATCAGGCGGGCATCGCCGGCGCGGCGATGTGGGCCGTCGAGGCGAAGTAGGGCGGGGCGCGCCGCGCGTTGTTGTAGGCCCGGTCGCTGGCCGGGCGGTTCGTGCGAGTTTCCCTACGTCCCGCCCTCCCACCGGGCGGGCCTACAACGGAGAGCCGCCAAAAGGCTTTCAAAGCCGGCGCTGGAGCGGTTATCCTTGGTCTCGATTATCCATGCTTTCCGTCGCCCCGAAGCTCCGCCCGTCGCTTGATCCCGAATTTCTTCCCGCCGCCCTGTGGCAGCGTAGTTACCAGGACCTGGTGGCTCACGACCGCGGTGCGCGGCCCTTCGCCATTGTGCTCGCCCGGCGCGACGGCTCGGTCTTCCGGCATGACAGCCGCGTGCTTTCGGCCGGGCATCCGCAGGCGGCGCTGACGCTGACCTACGCCGAACGCCTGTTGAAGTTTCTGCTTTGGATGAAGGGCGGTTCGCGCGTGCTGATCGCCGGCGCCGATGAGGTCGCGGCGGCGCTCGAACGCATTTACCGGCCCGGCGGCGAGCGCGCCTTCGACTTCGAGTTCATGGGCGAGAAGGTCTTTGGCGAAAAATTCGCCGTGCTGGCTGCGCCGTTTGCCGTGCTGCCGCGCGCCACGGAAACCAGCCTCCCCATGGGGCGCCACCTCGAAGGCTGCCGCATCGGTTTTGATCTCGGCGGCAGCGACCGCAAGGCGGCGGCGCTCATCGACGGCGAAGTGGTCTACTCCGAGGAGATCGCGTGGGATCCGTATTTTCAAAAAGATCCGTCGTACCACCTCGAGGGCATCCACGATTCCCTCAAGCGCGCGGCGGCGCATCTGCCGCGGGTCGACGCCATCGGCGGTAGCGCCGCGGGTGTTTACGTGAACAACGAAGTCCGTGCGGCGTCGCTCTTCCGCGGCGTGCCGCCCGATCTTTTCGAAAAGCACGTGCGCCGGATGTTCTTCACGCTGCAGGAGCGCTGGGGCGGCGTGCCGTTCGAGGTGGTGAACGACGGCGAGGTCACCGCCTTGGCGGGCTCGATGGCGATGAACGACAACGCCGTGCTCGGTGTGTCCATGGGCACGAGCCTCGCGGGCGGCTATGTCACCCCGCACGGCACCATCACGACCTGGCTCAACGAGCTCGCCTTCGCCCCGATCGATTACCGCCCGGATGCGCCGCGGGACGAATGGTCGGGCGACCGCGGGTGCGGCGTGCAGTACTTCTCGCAACAGGGTGTCGCCCGTTTGGCGGCCAAGGCCGGCTTCGGGTTCAAGGCGGACATGCCGTTGCCGGAGCAATTGCTCGCGGTGCAGGCCGCGATGAAGGCCGGTGACCCGAAGGCCCGCGCGATTTACGATACCATCGGCGTTTGCTTCGGCTATGCCATCGCGCACTACGCGAACTTCTACGAGTTGCGCAATCTGCTCGTGCTCGGCCGCGTGTCGTCCGGTGCCGGCGGCGACCTCATCCTCGAGCGCGCCAAGGACGTCCTGCAGCAGGAGTTCCCCGGCCTCGCCGCGAAAATCGAGCTCCGCACGCCCGACGAGAAGAGCAAGCGGCACGGGCAGGCCACGGCGGCCGCGAGCCTGCCGGCCCTGCGCGGTTCCAAGCCCCCGATACCCCGTCCTACTTCGCCATGAAATTCGCCCTTCCTGCCGCCGACATTTTTGTTCCCGAGTCCGGGCTCGTCCCGGAGCAGGCACTCGCCCGCACCACGCACCTCTGCGTGGCCGCGCATCAAGACGACATTGAAATCATGGCCTACCACGGCATCGCCGAGTGTTTCGGCCGCAGTGACCGTTGGTTCTCGGGTGTAGTCGTGACCAACGGCGCGGGCAGTCCGCGGGCCGGCGTGTATGCGAATTATACCGACGCGCAGATGCAGGACGTTCGCCGCCAGGAGCAGCGCAAGGCCGCACTTGTCGGCGAGTACAGCATCCAGCTACAGCTGGCGCACCCGAGCTCCGCGGTGAAGGACCGTGCGAACGCGGCGGTGCAGGCGGATCTCGCGACGATCTTTTCGACCGCGCAGGCCGAGGTGGTTTACCTGCATCAGCCGGCCGACAAGCACGACACCCACATCGGGGTCCTGGCGCACAGTCTCGCGGCGCTGCGCAAGCTGCCCGCGGCGCAGCGGCCCAAGCGCGTGCTCGGCTGCGAAGTGTGGCGCGACCTCGACTGGATGGTGGATGCGGACAAGCAGGTGCTCGACGCCGGCCGCTTCCCGAATCTCGCGCTGGCGCTGGTCGGCGTGTTCGATTCGCAAATCTCCGGCGGCAAACGTTACGACCTCGCGACCGCGGGCCGGCGGGTGGCGCACGCCACCTACCACACCTCGCACGCGACGGATCAGTTTCAGGGCATCACGTGGGCGATGGACCTCACGCCGCTCGTGAACGACCCCTCGCTGTCGCTGGCGGACTACACCCTCGGTTACGTCGAGCGCTTGAAGCAGGACATCACGGCGCGCCTCGCGAAATTTGCCTGAACGGTTCGGGCCTGATGTCCCCCTTGGGCCTTTCCAATTGAGCGCCCGACCGGACGGGCCCCATGGAACCTCGGGCCCCCCGGCGCGGCGAGGCCACGATGGATTCAACCTGAGTGAGAGCGGCCCGACGTTTTGATCGCGGGGCAGGGGCTGGCGCACGGGCGGCACCCCGACGATCCGCGGCGCGGAATGTGCGGCGCGGGGGGGCGCAGGGGGTGGAGCACCTGACCCGCGGGCCGGCGTTTGATGCCGAGATCGACGTGCGCCGGTTCGCCGCAGCGGCAAAAGGTTGAGCGTTGCGGCGCGGCGCGGGCCGTGGCACGAACGCGCCATGACCTTCCTCACGCGCTGGATTTGGTTTGGCTGTCTCCTGACCCGGGTGTTGGCGGCGGACGAAGGGTGGCAACCGCTCTTCAACGGCCGCGATCTTGCCGGCTGGACGCCCAACGCCGATCCCGGTGCGTTCACGGTGGTGGATGGCGCGCTCAAGGCGCACGCGACGCACCCAAAGAACCGCGGACATCTTTTCTTCGTGGGTGACCTGAAGACCGGCGAGGTGAAGTTCCGGAACTTCGAACTCGTGGCGGTGGTGCGCGGTGAGCCGGACGCCAACTCGGGGATTTTCTTCCACACCGACCGGGCGACCCGCGATGGCGTGCTGCACCTGCGCAACGGTTATGAGGTCCAGTTGAACAGTTCGAAATCGGAGAAGCGCAAGACCGGCAGTCTTTACGCGGTGGTGGACCTCGACACGTCGCCGGTGGACGAATCGCAGTGGTTCACGGTGCGCATCCGCGTCGAGGGCCCGCGCATTCAGGTGTGGATCAACGAGCGCCAAACGGTGGACTACACCGAGCCGGTGAAACCCGTGCGGACCCCGGATCGGGTGGGGCGTTTGCTACGGGCCGAGGGCGGCGCGATTGCGCTCCAGGCCCACGACGACAAGAGCACGTTCTACTTCCGCGAGATCAGGATCAGGCGCCTGCCTTAGGCGTGAAGTGGACGGTGCGCGTTGCGCCGGTACCCGTTTACCTGCCGCCCTGGAACAAGGGGCCCGTCGGGTGGGGTGGTGGGGCCGCGTTTTTTTGGCGCGGTTACGTCAACAGACCTCTTGCGTACAGGTGCGCTCTGTCGTGCGATCTTGGTCCACGCTTTTTTTCGATCCACCGCCATGAGTTCTGATGTCCCCGTTTCCCCCCCGTCCTCGGCCCCGGCCGGCGCGTTTGCTCCCCGGCGGAGCAAGGCGCCGTGGATTATTGCCGTTGTAGTGCTGGCCGCGGCTGGCGCCGGCGCCGCGTGGTATTTCAAGCGCCGGCAGGATTCCTCGGCGGTTTCGGTTTCGGTGGAAAAGGCCGTTATCAAGACGATCACCCAGATCGTATCCGCCACCGGCAAGGTACAACCCGAGGTCGAGGTGAAGATCGCGCCTGAGGTTTCCGGCGAGGTGGTGAAGCTCGGCTTCCGCGAGGGTGCGGTCGTGAAGAAGGGGGACCTGCTTCTGGCGATCAAACCCGATAACTATCAGGCGCAGGTCGAGCAGCAGGAGGCGAGCTTGTCCTCCGCCAAGGCGGTCGCGCTGCAATGCAGGGCGAGCTTGCTCAAGGCGCAGGATGATTTGAGGCGCAACTCCGACCTCTTCGCGAAAAAACTTCTGTCTGAGTCGGATATTGCAACGGCGCAGACCGCGTTGGAGGTGGCCCAGGCCAACCTCGAGAATGCTCAGGCGCAGATTCGCCGCGCTGAGGGCTCGTTGACCCAGGCGCGCGACTCGTTGGCGAAGACCCTGATTTACTCCCCCATCGACGGCAAGGTGAGCTCGCTCAGCACCGAGGTGGGTGAGCGCGTGGCTGGCACCGGTTCCTACGGCGGCGCCGAGGCGATGCGCGTGGCGGACCTGGAAAACATGGAAGTCCGGGTTTACATCAATGAAAACGACATTGTGAACGTGAAGGTGGGCGACCGCGCCAAGGTCGCCATCGATGCGTTTCCCGACCGGAAGTTTGAAGGTCGGGTCAAGGAGATCGGCTCCGCTGCCCGGGTCACCGGCTTGAATACCCAGGACGAGGTCACCAACTTCCTCGTGAAGATCCGGATCGTCGACAAGGATGCCCCGCTGCGGCCGGGTATGAGTGCCAATGCCGACGTCGAGACCCGCTCCGTCCAGAGTGTTGTCGCGGTTCCGATTCAGAGCGTCACGGTGCGTTCCCGCGAGGGTACCCGGACGGTTGAGGAGGTTGCGGCTGACCGGGACAAGAAGACCAAGGAAAACAAAGGGGAGGGTGCCGCGGTGGCGGTCAGCGACAAACAGCAGAAACAGGGTGAGAAATCCGACCGCGAAAGTCTCCAGCGCGTGGTTTTTGTCTTCGGTGAGGACAAGGTCCGGATGCGCAAGGTCGAGACCGGCCTGCAGGATACCACGCACATCGAAATTAAATCCGGGGTGAAGGAGGGCGAGGAGGTCGTGAGCGGCAGCTACGGCGTCATTACCCGCACCCTCAAGGACGAGACCGCCGTGAAGCTTGAGAAGCCGAAAAAACCCGACGATAAGCGGTAGCCTTCCGGCCTGCCCGTCGTCTGTTGCTGGTCAAGTCTCGCCAACCCTCGTTTCCTTTTTCGCATGTCGCATCCTTCCTCCGCCACTTCCCGGGCGTCCCGGACCCTCCGGCCACGCGGTGACTTGGTCATCGATATCGAGGGTGTCACCAAGCTCTACAAAATGGGGGCGGAAACCATCCACGCGCTCCGCGGCGTCGACGTGAAGATCCATCGCAACGAGTACCTCGCGATCATGGGCCCTTCCGGTTCGGGCAAGTCGACGTTGATGAACATGCTCGGTTGCCTCGATACGCCTTCGGCGGGACGGTATGAATTCAACCGCAAGAATGTGGCGACGATGAGCGACGATGAATTGGCCGAAATCCGCAACCGGGAGATCGGCTTTGTTTTCCAGACCTTCAACCTGCTGCCGCGTTCGAACGCGCTGCACAACGTCGAGCTCCCGCTGATTTACGCCGGTTTGGGTAAACACGACCGCATCGAGAAGGCGCGGCACGCGTTGGTGAATGTCGGGCTCGGCGAGCGCATGAATCACAAGCCGAACGAGCTTTCGGGCGGCCAGCGGCAGCGCGTCGCCATCGCCCGCGCACTGGTCAACAATCCCTCGATCATTCTGGCCGACGAACCAACGGGCAACCTCGACTCCAAGACGGGCGAGGAAATCATGGCCCTGTTCGAACGGCTGTACGAACAGGGCAACACCATCATCGTCGTCACGCACGAGGAGGACATCGCCCGGCATGCCCGCCGCATCGTCCGCTTGCGCGACGGCCTGATCGAGAGCGACGTCACCGCGTGAGGCGTATGTCCGCCGCATGAGGCGACTTTACCACGAGCTTTTCGAGGCGGTTCGCATCGCGTTCGCGCAGATCAGCGCGAACAAGCTCCGTTCGATGCTGACCATGCTCGGGGTCATTATCGGCATCGTCGCCGTAACCCTGATGGGCACCGCCATTCTTGGCATCGACGCCGGCGTGGAGAGCAGCTTGGCGGGATTTGGCGACGACGTGCTCTATGTTTCAAAGCGGCCCTGGGGCAACATGACCGACTGGTGGAATTACCGGAATCGGCGGGAGATTGAGCACGACTACGCGCAGTCCCTCAACCAGTGGATCGGCGAGCATACCGGGACTCCGCTCAAGATTGCGGTGCCGACGGTCATGTGGCGGACCAACGTTTTCCGGGGCGAATATCGGGTCAACGGCATCATGTCGTTCGGCACCTCGGCGGACTACGGGCGGATCGTGCGTTCGGACATGAAGGAGGGGCGTTTCTTTTCCGAAATCGAGTCGCGGGCCGCCCGCAACGTCGCGGTGATCGGCTTCGATGTGGCCGACGCTTTGTTCCCAGGCGAGGAGGCGGTCGGCAAGCAGATCCGCATCCGCAGCCAGCAGTTTGCCGTGGTGGGCGTGGTTGCCCGGCAGGGGAGTTTTCTCGGGATGTTCAGCTGGGATTCTCAGGTGATCATTCCGCTGGACGCCTTTGCCCGGCTCTTTCCCTTGCGCTACGCCGAGCAGACTATCCGCGTCCAGATCGACCTGTCCCGACGGGAGGAGGCGCAGGATGATTTGCGGGGCGTGATGCGCCGGCTGCGGCGGTTGAGTCCCGAGAAAAAGGACGACTTCGAAATCAACAGCCAGCAGGTCATTCGTGAGCAGATCGACCCGATTAAGCAGAAGATCGCCCTCGGCGGACTCTTCGTCACGGGCCTCGCGCTTTTCGTCGGAGCCATCGGAATCATGAACATCACCTACGTGAGTGTGAAGGAGCGCACGAAGGAGATCGGGACGCGCAAGGCTTTGGGGGCGCGACGCCGGACCATTTTGCTCCAGTTTCTGATCGAGGCGGTGAGTATCTGTGTATTGGGCGGTCTGGGCGGCCTCGGCTTGGCCTGGGCCATGTCGTTTGCGGTGGGGCTCCTCATGCCTTCCTTTCCGTTGGTCTTTTCCCTGAGTCTCGTGCTCCTCGGTCTGAGCATGTCGGTGGCCACCGGGGTTTTCTCCGGCTTCGCGCCGGCCTGGCAGGCGAGTAAATTGGATCCCGTCGTGGCGCTCCGCTACGAATAAACGTCGCGCCCGCCATGCTTATCACGGAAATCCTTCGCCTCGCCTCGGCCTCGCTGAACGCGAACAAGCTGCGGTCGAGCCTCACGGTGCTCGGCATTGCCGTCGGCGTGTTCTCGGTGATTGGTGTGATGACGCTGATCGACGGGATGCGTTCGTCGGTTGAGAGCGGTTTGAATATTCTCGGGGCGAACAGTTTTCAGATCAACAAGGCGGCACCGTTCACGGACTGGAGCCGGTTTCGCAACCGCCGCGACATTACCTACGCCATGGCGATGCGGTTTCGCGGGCTATTGGATGAGTCCGTCCGGGTCAGTCTCCAGCTTGAGCGCGGGGGCAAGGTGGTCGTTTACCGGGACCGCCGGACCAACCCCAGTGTGAACCTGCGCGGCGGCGACGAGAATTTCATCGGGGCGTTCAATTTCGACGTCGCGGCGGGGCGCAACCTTGGGCCGGACGATGTGGAGTATGCGCGGCCGGTCGCCGTGCTCGGCTATGATGTCGCGGCCAAGATTTTTCAGTCCGAGGAGCCGGTGGGGCGGACGGTGCGGATCGACGCTCAGAACTATCTCGTCGTGGGCGTCATGGCGCCCAAGGGGACTTCGTTTGGCCGGAGTCAGGACGATTTCGTGCTCACCCCGATCACGCGTTGGATCGCCAATTACGGCCAGCAATGGCGTTCCATCAGCTTGAACGTGCAGTCGCCGGATCAGGCTCGGCTGGCGCCAACCATGGACGCCGCGATCGGGGCGATGCGACTCGTCCGGGGCCTGAAGCCCGAAGATCCCAACGATTTCGAGGTTTTCTCCAACGAGTCATTGATCGATGCCTTCAACAAGATTGCCGACGTCGTGGCAATGGGCGCCCTGATCATCAGCGCGATCGCTCTTCTCGCCTCGGGCGTGGGGGTGATGAACATCATGCTCGTGAGCGTTACCGAGCGCACCAAGGAGATCGGAATCCGGAAGAGCATCGGGGCCAAAAAGCAGAGCATTATGCTCCAGTTCCTGGCCGAGGCGGTGGCCCTCTCGATGACGGGCGGCCTGGCCGGGGTGATTATCGGCGTTGTCGGCGGCAATGCCGTGGCGATGGCGCTGAACACCGAGATTACCTTTCCCTGGCTTTGGACCGGCATCGGGTTGGCCGTCTGCGGTGGTATCGGGGTCGTCTTTGGCATGTACCCTGCCTGGAAGGCCGCGTCGCTTGATCCGATCGAGGCGCTGCGTTACGAGTGATACGGGCGCCGGCCCCGCAGCCCTGCGGGTGAGCGCAGGGTACTAGAGCGGTTCCAAGATTCCCGTCGCCGCGTTTGAGCCGAAGGCGAAAACGTGGTGATGACGAGGGATCGCGTTGTCGCTGCGATCCAACGCGGCGACGATTTTACTGAAAACGCGGTCGGCGGTTCAGGCGACCGAGGCGGGGCGGCTTACCCGCGGCGGATTTCGGAACCCTGAAAGCGGATTTGGAGCCGGAATACTTTTTTCGTCCGGCATTTGATCTCGCCGGTGGTGAGGTCGACGCGCTCGGGAATTTCAATCCGGTGAATATCGACCACCGCGTGGTAACCCCGCTCGGAGAACACGTCGATCAACATGGCGAGCGACAGCGGATTTTCGAGGACCGCGTCCTCGGTGTTGATCTGCGCGATGCCGGAGATGGCATGGCGGATCACGATGGGAATGACCTTCTTCTCGATGAAGGAGGTGACCTTCGCGAACTGCTCGTTGTGCTCGAGTTCGTAGGAATCGAGCCGCTTCACCAGTTCCTGTCTGGCGTGGACAATGATCACGCTCGCCACCGGCACGCCCCGCAGACGGTCGACGGTGCGCGGATCGAGCTCGAGCGTGCTCTGGTATTCCAGCTCGTGGAGGATGTTCTGCTCCACCTCCCCGATCGGGCCCTGGGCGTTGATGAAGTGATAGTGGAAAATCTCCTTCAGCGACTGGAGCGCGTCCCACGTCTGCTCCTTGAACACCCGGTAGCGGCGGCGGGCCAGTGATTCGTCGTGGTCCGTCGGTCGGTCCTCCAGGGGTTCGCCGATACCGGTGCGCGCGACTTCCTCGTTGTGCGTGTTGGTCTCGCGGCCGCGTCTCAGTTGGCGGGCGATCGACTCCTTCTCGTCGACGAACAACACCATGATGTGGATCGTCGGCTGACGAAAATGGATGCTCAGCGACGTGCTGTAGAACTCGCGCCGCAACGCGTGCATCTTGTCGACCAGCAGCTTCAAACACTCGACCTGCACCTTGGTGCGGGGAAAGCCGTCGAGGATGACGCCGTCGCGGTATTCCGCCCGCAGCAGTTGGCGCAGCAGTAGGCCGATCACCTCGCGGTCGCCCACCATATTCCCCGCGTTCTTGAGCGCCCGCGCTTCCGGCGAGTCGAGAAGCGCACTGATGACGACCGGCTCGCACGTCAGCCCGCGGGTCTTGGTAATGAAAGCAGTGTTCGTGCCTTTGCCCGCGCCGGGCGCACCGCCGAGGAGAATGATTTCCTTCGGGAACCGCAGGTTCTCTTGGCCGAAGTCGGTTTCCAAGTCCTGCCAGACCCCGCCGAAAATGAGATGCGCGTCCTTGATCTCGAGGTCCGACATCTTGGCTGCCGGCGGTGGGATGGGCGGGGTGGTTTGGGGAGGGGTTTTGGTCATGTCGGGCGAAGGCCGGAAGGGGCTAGAGATTTTTCGGGGCGGGTTCGACAAAAGAAATCCGGGCAGGGTGCCTTAGTCCGGGCTGGTCAGTGCTTCTTCGCGATAACCTGTGGAGCCGCATCCATCTGGCCGCGAGTCACGCCGAGCTGGTTGACCAGCTTGAGTTCGCGCCAGAGTTCGGCGCCCGAAATTTCCCCGCGCACGAGCTGCCCGTAGCGGGTCAAAGTGCGGTGCACTTCGGTCGCATCTTCGTTGACGAATTCCACGCGAAAACTCCGGGCTCCGAGTTCAAGGAGCCGGCCGGCGTACTCCGCGCCGGTTTGGGCGCGGTTGTTGAACACGGTGTTCCGGCAGCCGGCGTCGGCCCGGAGGGGCAGTTCCGCGCCGACGCGGTCACGCAGGGCCACGCGGTGCGTATCGCACGGCCGGCCGCAGTCGCGGTAGTCTTTGCCGGCGGAGAGGAAGGCGCAAAACACACAATGCTCCATGTGAAACATCGGCATGTGCTGGTGGAGCGTGATGTCGAACCAGCCGCCCGGCGCACGCTGCAGCAGCGCCTCCAGTTGCGTGATGTTCAGGTCGTAGCTCGCCGTCACGCGCTCCAGGCCGTAGTGCCGGATGAAATATTCCGCCGTCCACGGGTTCGCGACATTGAGGGAGAAATCGCCGCGCTTCCGGGCGTCCGCGAAATACGCGAGATGGTCGTAGTTGCGCACCAGATAGCCGTCGGCTTCGGACGAGCGCACTTGTTTCAAGATCCATTCTTCGCCCGGCTTGAAGATGCGCGGGGCGGCAACCCAGATGCTCGGGGCCGCGCTGGCGTCCGCTGTC